>JBFLYJ010000311.1:0-4350 GCA_040756635.1 Nitrospirota bacterium | reverse complement strand
ACTTTTTTATCAGCGAAGACTCTTCCCGTTCCAGCGTGCTGATGACCTCGCGCAGGGGCCATACCGATTTTCTGAGAAACAGGCTCTCACGTTTCAGGGCATGGATTTTTCTTACAATGTCGGGTGTCGGGTTATCAATAAGGTCATCCTCCACCTCCTCTATTTCCTCACCAATACCCTCAAGAACCTTAAAATAATTGTCCACCACGGAGTCGATAATGGAATGCAGCAGGTAATCTGCTCCGGCCTTGCGGACCTTCCCTTTGGCGTTTTTTATTCGTGCACGCAAAGGTTCAAATATGTCACCTTCCTTTTCCTGGAAACTCAGGACGAAGTTCTTGCCCAGGATAAGACTTATCTGTTCGGTGCCGATCTTCTTTGCCCCGTCATTATAGCTGTGCATCTTCAGCACCACGAACAGGAAATCTTCAAAGATGTCGATCTTCGGCCTCTGTCCGGTGTTGAGGATGTCTTCGATAATAAGGGGGTGGACGCCGAAATGAAGTCCGATCTTTTCGATCAGCGACACATCATGCAGACCGTCTATATTGATCCATGTGGTGGAGGGCTTATCTTTGTAAGGGAAGCATTCTTCAACCTGTTTGAGCTCCCTGAATTCGCACTGCTCCTCGTCATAGTCGAGGACGGTCATTTTTACGCTTGCGGCTTTTCTCTCGCCAACGTGGATGGGGGTCCCGGGCGGCAGGCCGGCCTTTTTGGATACCTTAAGAAATGTTTTCATAATAGTTCCGTCCTCCTTTCGGGATTAAAAACATGTAACGCTTACTTCTTCCGTTTGAATTCAATTTGCCAGGGACCCGTTCCCTGGCAGTTAACGGATAATATATATCATAAGAGCATTATTTTCGAGCATATAACATGAGTACATATTTTAGTGTTTCACAATGTTGTCCAGAACAGCAGGGGATGTAAGAGGCTGAATGCTGGATGAACACAATACCGCCACCTTGAAAAGATAAAATATCAAAACTCAAAGATGCGGAAGAGTACCATTAAAGATTCTACTCATTATTTTTAATTTTTTATCTTTTATATTTAATTTGACTCTGATTCATTGTGGTATGAGGCATTCAGCATCTTTCATTACACTATCCTGAGCGGACCAATAGATCAGGAAGACTGCTGTAGAATAAGCGACTGAAATGAAATATAATCTAATTAGAGACCTGTATGATCACTGAACAATATATCATGCTTAGATACCGGACGGCGTCATGGACATCAAAGAAAAAAAAGACCCCAAAGAGGTAAAGAGAGCGGACATCCCTGTTTCGGGGATGACCTGCGCCGCCTGTTCATCCCGCGTGCAGAACACGCTTTCGAAGCTCAATGGGGTCGAGGATGCCTCGGTGAATCTGGCCGCGGGACAGGCCACTCTGCATTACGACCCTTCAGAGACCTCTGTGGATGAATTCGTAAAGACGATCGAGGACCTAGGTTACGGAGTCTCACTTTCGACCATCACTATACCTATAAAAGGCATGACCTGCGCGTCGTGCGTAAAAAGGGTACAGGACTCTTTGGCCTCGGTAAACGGGGTTTTCTCTGCATCGGTAAACCTCGCGACCGAAAAAGCTACAGTCGAATATTCACCTGCACAGGCGGGGATCAGGGATTTCAGGAAGGCGGTCAGGGACGCCGGGTATGATATCGTGGAGGTCCAGCCTGGAGAGGACATTGTCGAGAAAGAGAAGAGGGAAAGAGAAGAAGCATACAGCAAGCTCAGGACAAGACTGATAACCGGCATTGTGCTTACGGTGCCTATATTCATACTCATGCTGTGGGAGCGTATCGGTCTGTCCTCTGTCATCAAGATACCGCAGCAGGTCAATTTCCTCCTGCAATTCCTTGTACAGACGCCCGTGCAGTTCTGGGTGGGATGGCAGTTCTATACAGGCGCAATTTCGGCGGCACGCCACAGGACCACGAACATGAATACGCTTATCGCGGTCGGTACATCCGCGGCCTATTTATACAGCGTGACAGCGACATTCTTCCCATCTGTTTTCGAGGTGAAAGGATATACGGCCCATGTATATTTTGACACGGCAGCGACGATCATCGTACTCATCCTTCTCGGCAGGCTGTTTGAGGCCCGTGCCAAGGGGCGTACCTCTGAGGCGATAAAAAAGCTCGCAGGTCTTCAGCCTAAGACGGCAAGAGTGCTTATTAGCGGAGAAGAAAAGGACATCCCTATTGAAGACGTGGAAATAGGAGATCTTGTCCTTGTGAGGCCGGGTGAAAAAATACCGGTAGACGGCATAGTAAAGGAGGGGCATTCATCAGTCGATGAATCCATGATATCCGGGGAATCAATTCCGGTTGAGAAAAAGACGGGCGACCGGGTGATCGGCGCGACGATAAACAGGACGGGTGCGTTCAGGTTTGAGGCGACAGGGGTAGGAAGGGACACCATGCTCTCCCGGATCATAAATATGGTACAGGAGGCACAGGGCTCCAAACCGCCGATCGCAAGGCTTGCAGACAAGATAGCCTCTATTTTTGTTCCGACGGTCATGGGGATAGCATCGCTCACTTTTATTGTCTGGTTCTTCTTCGGGCCGGAGCCCGCGCTTACGTACGCGCTGCTGAATTTTGTCGCGGTCATGATCATTGCATGCCCATGCGCTCTCGGGCTTGCCACGCCCACATCCATCATGGTGGGCACCGGCAAGGGTGCGGAAAACGGGATACTGATCAGGGGGGCAGAGGCCCTTGAGACGGCCCACAGGATAAACACGATCGTATTTGACAAGACAGGGACCCTGACAAAGGGTGAACCGGTTGTTACTGATATCATTGCAGGGGCAGGCTGCGGCCTGCCCGGTTCTGCCGGCGAATCTGATATTTTGTTTTATGCCGCGTCCGCGGAAAAGGGCTCTGAGCATCCGCTCGGAGACGCCATAGTGAAAAAAGCAAAGGAACTGAACATCAAATTAAAGGACCCGGATGATTTTCTGGCGGTCCCCGGGCATGGAATAAAGGCGGGAATAGGAGGCAGGAGTGTCCATCTTGGGAATGACAAATTTATGAATGATCAGGGCATAGACACCGGCCCCATGTCCGAAAAAGCGGAGAGGTTGTCCGGCGAAGGCAAGACCTCGATGTACGTGGCAGTCGACGGGAAGGCTGCAGGCATTGTCGCTGTTGCAGACACACTGAAGGGAAATTCCGCTGCCGCGATAAAGGCGCTGCAGAAACTGGGGGTAGAGACTGTGATGATAACGGGCGACAATAGAAGGACGGCAGAGGCCATAGC
Organism: Nitrospirota bacterium; assembly: GCA_040756635.1. GTDB lineage: Bacteria > Nitrospirota > Thermodesulfovibrionia > UBA6902 > UBA6902 > UBA6902. The sequence continues at coordinate 1,070 of JBFLYJ010000311.1, read as the reverse complement.
GCGGCAGGCAGGTATTGACCGGGTCCTGGCAGAGGTACTTCCCGAGGACAAGGCGAGGGAGGTCAAAAAACTCCAGGCGGAAAACAGGGTCGTGGCGATGGTCGGCGACGGCATCAATGACGCGCCCGCTCTTGCGCAGGCAGACGTAGGCATAGCCATCGGCACCGGCACCGACATTGCGATGGAGGCGTCGGATATTACGCTCATCAGGGGAGACCTTAAAGGAGTCGTGGCAGCCATCGCGCTCTCAAAGGCCACAATCCGCAATATAAGGCAGAACCTCTTCTGGGCCTTCGCGTACAATGCGATACTTATCCCTGTGGCCGCGGGCGTCCTTTTCCCTTTCTTCGGCATACTTTTAAACCCTATGTTTGCGGCTGCCGCCATGGGCATGTCATCGGTGACCGTTGTGTCAAATGCACTGAGGCTGAGAAGGTTCAGGGCCGGGCTGTAGATTCACGATTTACTTCTTAAAAACGCTCTCTTGCAAAACTTACTCCAGCTTTGCTATATTTAATATCCGGAGGTAATCGTGAAAGAGAAAATTCATCCAGAAACAAAAGAAGTCAAAGCTGTCTGCGCATGCGGCGGCACATTTACGACAAGGTCCACCCAGGCGTCCATACATGTTGACATGTGTTCTCAATGCCATCCTTTTTTTACCGGGAAACAGAAACTGGTTGACGCTGAAGGAAGAGTTGAGAAGTTCAAGAAGAAATACGCAAAAAAGAACAAGTAGCTTCGACCAAAAAGGGAAACGCGCATCTGTGTACAAAGAGAGGCGGTTTCCCTTTTTTTATTGCCGTTTGGCCGGCGGCTGAACGGAAAAGCCCTGTTTTTACGGGAATGATTAAAAAACACATTAAAATAGAGTGTAACAACTTATCGGAGATACTAATAAATGGGTGACATCGGCGGACAGGCTGTAATTGAAGGGGTAATGATGAGGTCGGGCAATTATTATGCGATCGCCGTCAGGACCCCTGACAAGGACATTGCGCTGAAAAAGGAAAATATCCGCGAGCCGGCGCGGCCGCTGAAGTGGCCGCTGGTGAGGGGGGTCGTCGCGC
>JBFLYJ010000310.1:0-4360 GCA_040756635.1 Nitrospirota bacterium | reverse complement strand
AACAGAGAGGACCGTACGGGATAGCATGGTCAAGTCCGTCATTTTGAAACAGGTCTCGGCTGTCATCCGTTTTCTTCTATTATGAGTCGCCATGAAAACTTCAATATAAATCTGTCCGGACCGTGCGGATTTTATTGCGGCACATGCCGGCATTATCTTGCCCGGGCAAAAGGCTTATTAAAAGAAAAGAACCTGAAACATGGATGTAAAGGCTGCAGGGTACAGGACAAAAAATGTGCCTGGATTAAAAGAGATTGCGCCCTGGCTAGAAATAACGAGATAACATTCTGCTTTGAGTGCAAAGATTTCCCCTGTGCCAATCTCAGGAAGCTCGATCAAAGGCATATGCGCGACGATAAAGTGGGCCTTATTGATAACTTACTGCGGATAAAAAAGATCGGCGCAGAGCAGTGGCTTAAGGAACAGGAAGATAAATGGAGATGCCCGAAGTGCGGTGGGAATATATGTGTAATTGACAGGGAATGTTACGATTGTTCGTATAAATTCAGATAAACGGTGAAGTCTCTGTAGTTTCGACATGAAATTTGAGTCAGCAATAAAAAAAGCCTGGGATGATCTCTCAGGTTCGAGCATATCAGATAATACCAAAGTCAAATTTCTTGGCGATGAGTATATGATTAATTTCAAACTTCGCCAAGTATTATCATTGCCCGGTAATACCCCGTTAGAAGATCATAGAACTGTGCTCATTCTTCATTATTTATCCCGAAGAATGACCGGGTTACCGGCAGTCAGTGGTGATTATCTCAGTTTTAACAGACTCTCTTCTGTAAGCAGCTTTGCCGATGTGTTCAAGAAGCGGTCTACTGATGTGATACTGAAAAGGTATGGTGATAATATATTCAATATTTATTCAGTGCTGGATAGTTTCCCTGCTGAAAAGACAAACCGCGCTGACGCAGCAATTGTGATTGAAGCATTTGAATGTGTCCCGATACTAATTGAACTCTGGGAGGCGGATGAAGAGTTTGCGCCTGAGGCAAATATACTTTTTGACAAAACCATAATGAAAATATTCTGTGTTGAGGATATAGTAGTATTGGCGGAAGTTGTTGCGCGGGCAGTATCTTACATGAGTGACGATGACCTATATATGACCGACTAAAAATGGGGTCCGATCCATCAGTTGAGACAAAAATATCAATTGTATAACAAATACCCTTTTTTCAGTATTTCCACTTTGTCTCGCAGATTCTTCGTAATCAGAACTCTCTTGTCCGATGTTACCAGCACCCCGTCAATCCCCTTTGACTCAAGGAGCTTTATCCCTTTCTCGGCGCCGAGGATCAGTATAGCGGTATCGATGCCGTCGGCAATATATCCTTCAGGCGCGATGACCGAGACGCTTATCAAACCGGAGTCTGACGGATATCCGGTCGCAGGGTCAATAATATGATGATAGCGTTTTCCGTCACGGAAGAAGAAGCGCTGATAATCGCCTGCTGTTGATACGGCCCTGTCCTCTAAATAAACGCTCGCGAAGACGTCTTCCCACGGCTTGTCCGATTCCTTCTCCGGTCTCGGGTCCTGAATGCCTACCTTCCACGCGTTTCCGCTCCTGCTTAATCCGTACCCCCTTATATCTCCGGCAATCGCTACGAGCGCGGCCTTAATGCCTTTTGATTTTATCGCCCCAACCGCCCTGTCAGCGGCGTAACCCTTGGCGATCCCTCCAAGGTCAAGCTCCATACCTGCGTCTTCAAGACGTATCTCTGAAGATTCGCCTGACACTTTTATCTTCCTGTAATCAACAGCCTTCAGGACCGTCTTAATAGCATCATCCGGAGGAAGAGTCGGGGCAGCCGGACGGCCTGAAAACTTCCATAGTTTCAATACAGGGGCTATGGTCGGATCAAACGCGCCTCCGGTGTCAGCCGAAATACCGATGGTCTTCTTTACAAGATCAAGGGTCTCCTGACTGACCTGCACCGGCTTGTCCCCGGCCGACTTGCTTATGGTGCTGATCTCGCTGTCGGGTTCGAAGTTATTGAGATATTTATCCAGCTTCTGTATCTCCGCATACCCCGCGTCAATGGCCTCCCTAGCCTTCTCTTTTGAAGGGCTGACAACGGTAATAGTGCAGTATGTGTCCATCAGGACCCTGCTCTCTTTGTACATCTGGTCCCGCTTTGTGCAGGCGGGAAAAAACAGAACACAGAACACAGAGCACAGAATACAGACAACAAAGCCCGGATGAATAAAATTGAAATTGATTTTAATATCTTTTAGTCTGTTCTCTGGGTTCTGTGTTCTGGATTCTGCTCTCATACTCCCGCCTCCCTTATTCCAAGTTTCTCTTTGAGGAACTTCCCTGTTAACGACTTCTGATTCGCTGCTACCTCCTCCGGTGTCCCGGATGCCACTATCCTGCCGCCGGCCTCACCGCTTTCCGGTCCAAGGTCGATGATATAATCAGCGCTTTTTATGACATCGAGATTGTGTTCAATGACGACCACGCTGTTGCCCGCGTCGACCAGCTTATTCAGGACGTCGAGGAGTTTCCGGATATCAACGAAGTGCAGGCCGGTAGTCGGTTCATCAAGGATGTAGAGCGTCTTCCCGGTCGCCTTCCTGCTCAGTTCCTTTGACAACTTCACCCGCTGGGCTTCGCCCCCTGACAGCGTAGTTGCCGACTGACCCAGTTGTATATAGCCGAGCCCCACCTCTTCAAGCGTAAGCAGCTTCCGCTTAAGGGGCGGGACCGCGTCAAAGAACTCAAGGGCCTGGGACACTGTCATACCGAGGACGTCCGAGATGTTTTTGTCCTTGTATCGTATTTCAAGAGATTCCCTGTTGTAACGGGCGCCTTTGCAAACTTCACACTGCACATAGACATCAGGGAGAAAATGCATCGATACCTTGATCAGGCCGTCGCCCTTGCAGGTCTCGCACCTGCCCCCCGGGATATTGAAACTGAACCTCCCGCTCCTGTATCCCCGGACCCTTGATTCCGGCAGCTGCGAAAAAAGCTCCCTGATAAATGTAAAAATACCGGTATACGTCGCGGGATTTGAACGCGGGGTCCTCCCCAGGGGAGACTGGTCTATGTCGATCACTTTATCTATCTTCTCAATTCCCCGTATGCCTTCATGGCGGCCCGGTGTTTCTTTTGAAGAATAAAGCTTCCTCGAAAGCGCCTTATACAGTATCTCAATTATCAGAGTGCTTTTCCCTGACCCCGACACCCCTGTTACGCACGTCAAGACCCCCAGCGGGACATTTACGTCGATGTTCTTGAGATTATATTCACCAGCCCCTTTTATGGTCATGAAGTCCCTGGGATCCCTCCTCTCAGGAGAAACGGGTATAGTCAGACGGCCGCTCAGATACGGGCCGGTCACGGACCTGCTGTCATCCGCTATATTCCGAAGAGTTCCCTCTGATACGATATGGCCTCCCATGACGCCGGCCTTTGGTCCCATGTCGATAATATGATCAGCCCTTTTCATGGTGTCCTCATCGTGTTCCACCACTATCACGGTATTGCCCATGTCCCTTAATTTGCACAGACTGTCGAGCAGCCTCCCGCAGTCCCTCGGATGGAGCCCTATTGTCGGCTCATCAAATATGTACAGCACGCCTGTCAGTGATGATCCGATCTGTGTTGCCAGCCTTATCCTCTGAGCCTCTCCGCTCGAGAGGGTGACCGCCGGCCTGTTCAAGGTCAGATAACCGAGCCCTACTTTATTTAGAAAGTGCAATCTTTCCTTCGTCTCTTTCAATATCTTCATCACAATTGTCCGCTCGGTACGGGTAAGAGTCAGCCGCTCAATAAAGTCGGAGACCTCACTGATCGGCATTGACGATAATTCTCCTATGTTCAGACCTCCGATCTGAACGGCAAGCGCCTCTTTCCTCAGCCTCAAACCGTCACAGCCCGGACATTTGACCATATCGCTGGTATCTTCATCGTCTTCAGCAGCATTGCTGAATCCCAGGCCCCTGCATTTAGGGCATGCCCCAAAAGGGCTGTTGAAGGAGAAAAACCGCGGGCTTATCTCCGGATAGTTCACCCCGCAGTTCGGACACGCGAGTTTCGCGCTGAAGAACAGGTCCTTGGCTTCGTCAATGATGTTGATGATCACGACATCAGAGAACCCCATGGCATGAGTTATGGCCCTTGAAATATGTTTCTCGATGCCCGGTTTGATAATAAGTCTGTCTATGACGATATCTATGTTATGCCTCTTATGCCTGTTCAGCTCCACGTCTCTGGTGATATCGACCATTTCCCCGTCTATCCTTGCCCGGATGATCCCCTTTTTCCTTGCCTCATACAACTCTTTCTTGTATAACCCTTTTCTTCCCATTACTATCGGTGAAAGCACCTGGATGCGTG
>JBFLYJ010000031.1:0-14865 GCA_040756635.1 Nitrospirota bacterium | reverse complement strand
TCTTGTGGTTTGAAGAACGGATTTCCACCTTGAAATTACCGGCAGATCCCTTCCCGTAACCTGTCATTGACTGTGGTGTCACCATAATTAATAATTACTCGACTGATTCAAATTATAAAATCAAACCACCATGCGCAGAACATAACACTATATAATACTTGAGAAAATAAGTCAATCTTGACTGCCCAGAGGGGATACACTGCGCCTGCAATTGAACGGCATTGGATAAAACAGGAGGTAACCTGCGGGAAGGCTTGTCCAGGACATAAACAGCCTAAGAAACGAGGGCCTCAACCTGGCTTTCAATAAACACAGGGGCATCATTCTCCAAAATGACGCTGACTTTTTTTACATCTTTAAACCTGCCCCTGAGGATCTCCTCCGACAGAGGATCTTCAATGTGTCTCTGTATAGCGCGCCTCATAGGCCTGGCGCCGTAAGACGGCTGATAATTCTTTTCTATCAACCAGTCGACCACCTCATCTGACAGCTCAATGGCTAGGTCCTGGTCCAAAAGCTGTTTATTAAGTTCGTCGACAAGCAAATTGACGATTTTTGACAGGTGCTCTTTTTCGAGCTGGTGAAAAACTACAATTTCATCTATACGGTTAAGGAATTCAGGATTAAATTTAACTTTCAGTTCACTCAGCACAGCGTCTTTTATTTTCCGGTAGCTGCTCGTGCTTGAAGTCTTCTGAAAGCCGAGCGGTGTGGCATTCTCAATAAATTTTGTCCCTACATTTGATGTCATAATAATAACTGTATTCTTAAAATCCACCTTCCGGCCCAGATTATCCGTAATCACTCCCTCGTCGAGGACCTGAAGCAAAATGTTAAATACATCGGGATGCGCCTTTTCAATTTCATCAAACAGTACTACTGAATAAGGTCTTCTTCTAACACTCTCAGAGAGCTGTCCCCCCTCCTCATAACCTACGTAACCCGGAGGTGCGCCCGTAAGTCTGGACACATTGAATCTCTCCATATACTCAGACATATCTATTTTAATAAGTGCGTTATCGTCATTGAAAAGGAATTCCGTAAGCGCCTTGGCAAGTTCTGTTTTCCCAACTCCGGTAGGCCCTAGAAAGAAAAACGACCCTATAGGTCTCTTCCTTGCTTTCAGACCTGCACGCGACCTTCTTATCGCCTTAGCAATAGCCTTTACAGCTTCGTCCTGCGCTACAATCCTGTTATGAAGTTCCTCTTCCATACGCAGGAGTTTTTCCGATTCTTTCTCCTCGAGCTTTGAAAGGGGGATGCCGGTGATTTTAGCAACAGTGTAAGCAACATCATCATCTACCACGAGAGGTGTTTCTTTCTGCTGGTTTTCACGCCACTTTTTATTGAGATTATCATAGAGCTTTCTGACACGGTCCTCTTCATTTTTAACGGACGCTCCTTTTTCAAAATCGTGGAGTTTTATGTATAAGTTCTTTTCTTTGTGTAGACGCTTCAGTTCTTTCTCAAGCTCACGCAGTTCAGGAGGCATCGTATATCTCTTCAGTTTAATCCTGGCGCCGGTCTCGTCCATAACGTCTATCGCTTTGTCAGGCAGATATCTTTCCGTAATATAACGGTCTGACAATGTAACACACGCCTTAATAGCTTCGGGACTTACCTTAACTTTATGATGTATTTCATAGCGTGTTTTTAATCCGTCTAGAATCTCTACACTCTCTTCCAGTGTAGGCGGCTGCAGGTATATGGGCTGGAAACGTCTCTCAAAGGCGCCATCTTTTTCAATATGTTTTCTGAACTCGTCAGGAGTAGTAGCTCCGATACACTGAATTTCTCCTCTTGAAAGGGCCGGCTTCAGCATGTTTGACGCATCAATGGACCCTTCCGCAGCCCCTGCACCAACAAGGGTATGGAGTTCGTCTATAAAAAGAATCACATTATCAGTCTGAACAATCTCCTTCATAACCAGCTTGAGTCTTTCCTCAAACTGCCCCCTGTATTTGGTACCGGCGATAAGGGCTCCAAGATCAAGACTTACGATCCTTTTCTCCAGCAGATTCTCCGGTATCTCTTCAGCGACTATTCTCTGAGCTAGTCCCTCAACAATCGCTGTCTTGCCGACACCTGATTCGCCGATTATTACCGGGTTGTTCTTTACCCTCCTGCCTAATATCTGGAGTACCCTTTCTATTTCCTTTTCTCTGCCTATAACCGGATCCAGTTTGCCGTCTCTGGCAAGCTGTGTAATATCTCTGCCGAACTCATCAAGGGCAGGCGTGTGCGTCTTCTTCTCTTTACCTCCCGCCTGTACTTTTCTCATCGAAAGATTAATGGCAAGCTGCCTTACCCCAAGAAGATTCGCGCCCAGACTTCTCAAAATCTTTCCGGCAATTCCAGCATCTTCTCTGATCAATCCGATAAGCAGATGCTCGCTTCCGATATAGCTGTGTCCAAGCAGTCTCGCCTCTTCAACGGCAAGTTCAAGGACTTTTTTCGCTCTAGGCGTAAAGGGGATATCACCAAAGGTAAGAATATTAGAACCGGTCGGCAGGTTTCTCTCGACTTCCATCCTGAGTTCTTCTGATGAAAGTCCCATTTTTTTGAGAATTACCATGGGCAGACTCTCTTCTTCCCTCAAAAGACCGAGGAGCAAATGCTCTGTGCCAAGGTAATCATTTTGCCGTTTTTCAGCCTCTTCGCGAGCGTAGATTATTACTTTTCTTCCTCTTTCAGTAAATTTCTCGAACATGATTGGCTCCTGAAATTAATATATCGTTTCTAACCTATATTGTCAAGATAACAAACAGTATAGCAAGATGACTTTGTACTCTTGTAATCGGGAAAACAGGGGGAAATCTTGAGCGTATTTCTCTTACGATGAATAATGTTATATGAAAGGCAGATTGTCACTCTTCAGGGGGATTTTAAATCTTTTTTATTGTATACAATGTCCTTAATTTCCTGCATAAATTCTTTAATATCTTTAAACTGTCTGTATACCGAGGCAAATCTCACATACGCAACTTCGTCAATCTCCTTGAGCCCCTCCATTATCTGTCTTCCGATCAGCGAACTGGGTACTTCCTTCTCCCCTGCAGCCTGGAGGCTTTTTTCCACTCTCATGACAAGCGCTTCTCTGTCTTCCACACTGACCGGTCTTTTTTCACACGCCCTCTCAAGGCCCTGAAGTATTTTCTGCCTGTCATACGGTTCTCTTCTGTTATCTTTTTTGATGACGTGAGGAAGGATATTTTCAATTCTTTCGTAGCTGGTAAAGCGGTTTTCGCACTTCAAACATTCGCGCCTGCGGCGTATTACGTCTCCGTCCCTGCTTTGTCTGGAATCAATTACCTTATCTTCGATGTGATTGCAAAAAGGGCACCGCATACAAATTTATTATATAGACTTTTCTTATCTTTGGGGTATTAATATTTGATACATCATTCCCCGATATCGCATCGGCATTCTAAATTTCAATATCTTCGTATACCGGGAATTTCTTGCATAATGCTTTGACCCTGTCTCTCACATTGTTTATTGTTGTGATGTTATTAGGATCATCCAGTATCTTAGATATGAGGTCTGCAATGATGACCATTTCAGGTTCACGCATATGCCGACTCGTAATAATCGGGGTGCCGATTCTGATTCCGCTCGTAACGGTGGCCGGCAATTTATCATGAGGGATCGAATTCTTATTAACCGTGATGCCGGCGGAATCAAGTGCCTTCTCCGCGTCGCTGCCGGTTATTTTCTTATTGGTAAGATCAATGAGCATTAAATGCGTATCGGTTCCTCCGGAAATAATTTTAATGCCCCGCGTCATCAGGGCATCCGCCAGTTCACCCGCATTCCTGATGATCTGCAGCTGATAACGTTTGAAGTCAGGCGATAATGCCTCTTTAAACGCTACCGCTTTTGCTGCTATAACGTGAATAAGAGGACCGCCCTGTATCCCCGGAAAGATCGTCTTATCTATTACCTTCGCGTATTCTGCTTTACACATAATCATCCCGCCACGCGGTCCTTTAAGAGTCTTGTGTGTCGTTGAAGTAACAAAGTCAGCATGCGGCACAGGGGAAGGATGGTTACCCGTCGCTATCAGTCCGGCGATATGCGCGATATCGGCAAGAAAATACGCGTTTACCTCTTTCGCGATTTCGGACAGGACCTGGAAATCGATGATCCTCGAATAGGCGCTGGCGCCGGCCAGAAGCATTTTAGGCTTGTGTCTCTTTGCCATTCGCCGCACTTTATCATAATCAATAATGCCAGTCTTCTTTTCCACACCGTAAGAAAATGTTTTATACATATTGCCTGAGAAATTGACATGCGACCCGTGAGAAAGGTGACCGCCGTGACTGAGACTTAAACCCAGAATCCTGTCTCCCGGTTTCAGCATCGCAAAATAGACCGCCATATTCGCCTGACTGCCCGAATGGGGCTGCACGTTGACATGCTCCGCACCGAAAAGCTCCTTCGCCCTTTCAATGGCCAGAGACTCGACGATATCGGCATACTGACAGCCACCATAATAGCGCCTGCCGGGATATCCCTCAGCGTACTTATTGGTAAAAACCGATCCCTGGGCTTCAAGGACAGCCCTGCTGGCATAGTTTTCCGAGGCGATCAGGACGATCTTCTCCTGTTCCCGCTTAATTTCCTCAACTATTGCGTTATAAACTTCCGGATCACATTTTTTCAGCTCATTCATGCTCATAATTTATTTGTTCAGCCTTCTTTCTATCGCAGTAATTTTATCAAGTCTCTTCTGGTGTCTTCCGCCTTCGAAGTCCGTTTTGAACCATACCTTGATTATGTTTCCGGCGGTTTCAGCGTTGATGATCCTTCCAGGCAAGACAAGAACATTCGCGTCATTATGCAGCCTGCTCATCTTTGCCGAATAATCTTCATGGCACAAAGCGGCTCTCACCCCCGGAAACTTATTGGCAACAATTGACATGCCGATCCCGCTGCCGCATATGAGAATGCCCCTGTCCGCTTCTCCCTTTGATACCGCTTCCGCTACGCGTTCTCCGTAGTCAGGATAATCACATGATTCCTCGCTCTTCGTCCCCATGTCCACCCACTCAATATCCAGCCCGTCCAGTGCAGGGACAATTTCGTTTTTCATGACAATTCCTGCGTGATCACACCCGATAGCTACTTTCATAATACCTCCGGAATAAAATGCTGCCTTGGAGAACGATTTAATCGAATCCGGCTTATATTTTACTTTATTCCACTGGTTAGATGGAGAGTAAATTCAGTCCAGAAGCGGCATCCCTTAGAAGATATTCTCCTAACGGAGTAGATTATATTATCAGCCCAATGACTGTAAGTCAAGGATAGTATTACAAGAAGTTTGTTATAATGCAATATGCCAGTTATCGGGCTTACAGGCAATTTCGGGATGGGGAAATCAACAGTTCTGAAACTGTTTAACAAGCTCGGCGCACACACGTTCAGCGCTGATGAATTTGTCCATAATATCCTGGAGAATCCGGTAATAATCAGGAAGATCGCGAGGGTCCTCGGACGGGACATTCTGAAGATTGATAAAGGCAATATATCAATAGACAAAGAATGCGCAGCGGACATCATCTTCAATAATCCGGACAAGCGTAAAGCTGTCGAGAGGATAATACATCCTGAAGTACTGAAGTTATTTAAAAAGGCTGTATCAGGGATACTAAAGAAGAAATCTTCAGCAATGATCGTCTTTGAAGTTCCGTTGCTGTTTGAGGCCGGTTATGCAGCGCATTTCAATAAAACAATCGTCGTCTATTGCTCCCGCGATACGGCATTAATGCGGCTTACACAAAAGGGCTTTTCAAGAAACGAAGCCGTTAAAAGGATGCGCGCCCAGATGCCCATTACGAAGAAAAAGAGACTCGCCGATTTTCTGATCGACAATAACAAGAACAGAAGCGTAACCGGCCTGCAGATCAGGAAAATATACAAAGAGCTGTCAGCGCCGGCCCGATCATAGAACCTGATCTACGCCAGGTCCTCAAAATGGGTCAGTCTCTTAAACTCCTGATAGCGGCTTTCGATCTCCGAATAATCAAGGCTCTTTATCTTTTCAAGACTGAAGGCCTCCACGTTATATGATGCCATGACGCTGCCGAATATAATGGCCTTGCGGATGTTTGCTTCTTCAAAGTTCATCGTATTGGTAAGATAACCCATGAATCCTCCGGCAAAACAGTCCCCGGCGCCGGTCGGATCAAATACAGCCTCAAGCGGATATGCCGGTGCTGCGAAGACTTTGTTGTGGCTGAACATAAGGGCACCATACTCGCCGCGCTTGATAATCAGCGTCCTGGGACCTAAAGAGAGAATGAAATTTGCGGCCTTTACAAGGTTCGGTTCACCGGAGAGTTCTCTTGCCTCACCGTCATTAATAAGAAGGATATCTACCAGTTTAAGGGTTTTTAGAAGAGAGTCCTTCTTGCCGCCTATCCAGAAGTTCATTGTATCGCACGCTACCAATGAGGGGTTTTTGACCTGACTCAGCACGTCGCGCTGAAGATCAGGGTCTATATTTGCCAGGAAGACCACCTTCTTGTCCTTATAGCTTTCGGGCAGTTTCGGCTTGAATGACTGAAACACATTAAGCTGGGTATCAAGCGTGCGGGCCTCGTTCAATTCATACCCATACTCGCCTTTCCATCTGAACGTCTTGCCTTCAGACCTTTCAATCCCCTCAATATCTATCTTTCGGCTTTTCAGGAATTTCAGATGCTTGTCCGGGAAGTCCGTCCCCACTACCGCGACAATCGAGACGTCCGTGAAATAACTTGCTGCCGTAGAAAAATATGTTGCGGACCCGCCTAGTACCTCATCCACTTCACCAAACGGCGTTTTAACTGAATCAAACGCGACCGAACCAACGACGACTAGCGACATAGTCTTTACCCCCGATCATAAAATATTACTCACACTTTACATGGTACATAAAAATACCAGTTGTAGACTGTTAATTTTTTCAGGCTAATTACGGAATGCTGACAGATGGACCTATTTTCTTCTTTGTGGTTCAAATATTACCTTGATCGATTCTTTGGCTTCGGCAACCAGCCTGAAACCAAGTCCACCTTCATCAAACGCCAAACGGTGAGTGATCATGTCAGTCAACTGCACTCGGCGGCTGCTGATCAGCTTAATGGCCACTTCCAGATCAAACGGACCGGCGACGTAGGATGTCATAAGTGTGATTTCATTGCGCCACATATCATTCATCGGCACTGGCACCATGACGCCGGGTTCCGGGACCGCGAAAAACAGACCGGTCCCCCCATGATCGATGCAGCCGAGTGCGGTCTCAGAAGCAGACAAAGACCCGGCGCAGACGATCACAAGATCTGCAAGCCTGTTGTCATTGGCCTCAAGGAGCAGGGTCTTCACATCATCCCGCGCATTTATTGCGGCATCCGCGCCGAAACGTTTTGCCGCATTCAGGCGGAATTCAGTTATGTCAGTTGCTATAATTTTACCTGCGCCGAGCGCCCGTGCCAGGGCGATATGGATCAACCCTGAAATACCGCTTCCGATGACAAGCACCGTCTTGCCCGGCTTTAATCCCGCGAGTCTCTGTCCACGGACCACACAGGCCAGCGGTTCAATAAAAGTCCCTTCTTCATACGTCATATCGTCAGGCAGTATATACACTCCTCTGTCGACGTTGATTTCCGGGACTCGTATATATTCGGCAAACCCGCCCGGATCGTAATTCGTCCTGTGCAGGGTATCGCACGCGGTATGGGAGCCATTGAGGCAGTAATAACAGTTATTGCACGGGACATGATGGGAGACGAAGACCCTGTCACCTGCCCTGTATTTTTTCACCGCTTCACCGACTTCAACGATCTCCCCGGTAATCTCATGCCCAAGGACGCGCGGGGCCTTCTTGATGCGGTACCATTCCATGACGTCACTGCCGCAGACGCCGCTCGCAAAGGTCTTTACCAGAAGCTCCCCCGGACCGATCTTAGGAACAGGCATCTCCTCGACGCGGACGTCACTGTTGTTGTAATACATTAATACGCGCATAGTTTACCTTACCTCTACATCAGGCAGGCGGCCTTTCCGAACGCAAAATAAATGCGTGCAACAGGTCGCGGCAAGGCCTCGCCCATACATTACCCAATTACTTCTTTGCTTTATTTTTTTCTTCTTTAAAAATCTCTACCGCTTCTTTCGGAGTGGCCTTCTGGTGAATCACGGCCTTCAATGACTTGGCCATTGCAACAGGATGAGGATGCTGCCAGACGTTTCTGCCGAGATTTACGCCGATGGCGCCTTTCTGCATTCCGTCATAGACAAAATCAAAAACCTGAAGCTCAGTGTCACATTTGGGACCGCCCGCTATGACTATCGGCACAGGGCATCCGTTGGTGACTTTATCGAAATTCTCGCACCAGTACGTCTTTACTACCCTTGCTCCCAGTTCGGCGGCGATGCGGCAGCACAGCGAGAGATAACGGGCATCGCGTTTTTCCAGCTCTTTGCCCACTGCAGTGACAGCCATTATGGGGATACCGTACTTCTCGCATTCGTTTACGAGCGTCGACAGGTTTGTCAATGTCTGGTGTTCATACGCGCTGCCGACAAAAATCGACAAGCCGACAGCCGATACATTCAGCCTTATGGCCTCTTCAATCGACGTCGTGATACTTTCGTTTGCGAGGTCCTTTCCTATAACACTGGAGCCGCCTGATACTCGAAGGATTACCGGCAGACTGTTGTCAGGATCGATACATGCACGTAATACACCTCTGGTAACAAACAGGGCGTCGGCGTAACGGGCAATGGATTTTATAGTTTCTCCGGGTCTTTCAAGCTTTGACGTCGGCCCGAGAAAATACCCGTGGTCGATCGGCATAAAGTAACACTTGCCGTCAGGTTTGATTATCTGCGCCAAACGGTTCTTCATTCCCCAATCCATATCAATTCCTCCTTATTTGTTCTTTCTGTATTGTTCCGCGTCTTCTTTAAGTTTTAACGTCTCTTCGAGCATCATCACGTATTTAATGTATTTGACCCCAAACTGTATAAGTTCCACATCGTCGGTCTTTATCTTTTCGACAGTATCTTTATCAATGTCGAAGATATTAAGGAACTTGCTCTTGAATATGAATTCCCTGAATTTGTCCAGGTCATAGCTCGCCATATAAAACTGGGACTGTTTCTGCGGGTCGAGTTCAGGCTGGCCGATGAGATTTTTCCGCAACTGGAGCGCCCTCCAGTCCCTGTTTACCTGATCGTAGAAATCAACCTCCTGGTCTTTGCGCCAGGCCTCGATTGTCCACTGCTGTTTTTCGTGAAAGCCGTAGCAATGCGGTTCCCTGACAAAGAAATAAAACTCCTCATCTACCGGACCGTCCTCAGTATCTTTCTTGATGGTGCCCTGTCCCACGGGATAATAACGGCAGTTGGCGGGCCTGTCGGTGTAGACGGTACAGCCTTCATCGGTAACAAAAGGGCACTTGTGCTGTTCATCGTCATTCATCTTCAGGATTGCGTAGGGATGAGAAGATTTCTTGTCGATTTTGATGAACGTATGCTTTTCAAGGAACTCACCGGAAGATATCCCGAGCCGCTTCTTCAACCTCACAACATCATAGGGTGTCAGAAGTATTTCAATGTTGCTGCAGCAGTGGGTAAAACACTTAATCCCTTTATGGCACCTGAACCTGAATTTTGAGTCTAGTGTATATTTTTCGGTCACCACCGAGTCCATTTTACTCATGTTTGTTGTCTCCTTGATTTGAATCGAATTAAAGATTATAACAATTTAAAAGGATTTAAATCCAAATCGACTCATACCGTCGCAGGCCGCCGTCCTATCTATGTGTCATGGTCAAACGTTCAGCGTACTTTGACAGGACAGAAGCCAGAAGGAGTTTCACGTCTATTGCTGTTGATAAAAATATTAGACGGTTATTGCGGAAAAATAGTCCTGTCAGGTTCTGGAGATCAGGGACCTACTTGTCATAATGACACTTTTTACACAGTTCGAACATGTTCTGTACTTCGAAGGCCCACAGATGGGGGAAATTGGACGCATGCGGATTATGGCAGCTCGCGCATGAAAGCTCCTTGCCTATACGAATGGGATCAGGCTTGTTATGTGTAGGATGGCCTTCTGTCGAAAAAGAGTCCCCCAGAATATGTCTGCCGCTCGCTTTTTCTACGTGGCAGTTCACGCAGAGGTCCCAACTGGCTTTATACAGATTAAACGGATAATCAGAGCCATGCGGACTATGGCATATCTTGCATTTACCCAGAGTGACCGGACCGTGGACAAACTTTTTTGACTGCCAATCAGTTTTCTGTTCAATATGACATCCGTAACATATCTCCGTATCAGGGCTCTTCACAGAGTACTTCGGGTCTGAATTATCGTCATGACAGCTCAGGCAGCTCCACACCACTACAGGCCCATGAACATACGGAGAAGCGGCTAATTTTTTATGGCATGAATAGCATGTGGATGTCGCCTGGATAACGGTCTTCTTGTCAAAGGCCTCGACGATAAACGATGTCGGGCTTACCGGCTTCCTGTCTGTCTCTTTCGGTTCCAGTATATGGCATTCCGTACATGCGGAAGTGTCCCCCATATGGAAATGTTCTTTTGTATACCCTGCCGGGACTTTCGTGAAAGCAGCCGCGAGGTCAGACCTTCTGAACGCGCTCAGGACCGTTTCGAATACGGGCACACCTTTTTTAGAAGCGGTTATTCCTATCTTGTTTACGCCCAGGGCTAAAGTAACGGAAAAACATTCATACTCGCTGTCGGGAATGATTTTCACAGCATCCCTGTCGTTGACTTTCACTTTAATCAGGTCAGCGGACCCACTGGGCACTTCCATTGAAACATTAAAACGGTCGAATTCCATGACCGTCATATCGGGCGGGTATTTAATAGTGACTGATTCTGCTTCCGCTGCCCTTACGATAAATAATAATGTCAGTATGATCCAGTATATTGTCTTTAATCGCATTTAGAAATGGAAGAGGGTAATATTTTCTTGTTGATCAGTTTCTCTATGGCTTTCTTGTAATACTCGCTCGACCTGGCCTTGTCGCCTTTCTTCTCGTACGCCTTGCCCAGCTCAAAATATGTCATCTGGGGATAAGGATTGGCGACAGAAGCCGCATTGAGGATCTCGATGGCCTTGTCGACATCGCCTTTGGAGACCAGCGCCCCGCCGAGCCCGGTCTGGGCGTCATGGGAGTTAGGGTCAAGCTCCACGGCCTTTTGGAAAGCCTCAAGCGCCTTGTCTGTTTCTTTTGTCTCAAGATACAGGTAACCAAGCAGGATACGGGACTCCGCCATTTCAGGATTCGCGTTGACGGACTTGACCGCCATGTCTATAGCGGTATCGAATATCCGCGACTCCGTGAATTTAAGCGCCAGATTGTACAACCTGGTTGCCTCCAGGGTGGCTTTGTCTTTCTCCTCCCTGTGAGGGGAAAGGGTCTCTTCCAGTTCACTCTCATCTATTTCCCCGAGAATCTTCTTTATGTAACCTTTAAGTTTTGTCTTATAGCTTAGAGGGTGGCTGGGGATGTCATAGGCTACCAGCCCCTGTTTGTCGATGATAACGGTTGTGGGAAAAACCCTTACCCCGTAATCGCTGTATATCTTCCTGTCCGTATCAACAAGCAGAGGGAAGTCGATCCCTTTATTCTTGAAAATATTCAATGCTTCTTCCCTGTTGTCGCTTTCTTCCATGATACTCAATACCACCATCCCTTTATTCTTATATTTATCATGGATGTCTTTAGCGTCCTGCAGGCCGAGTATTGACCGGTCCTGGTCAGTCCTCCAGAAAATGACGACAACTATATTCCCTTTGTAGTCATGCAGAGATATCCTTTTGCCGTCAACCGTTTCTGCGGAAAAATCAGGCGCGTCACTGCCCGCGGACACGGTAATTGCATGGGAAGGTGCCGTGCAAAACAGGAGCAAGACAAGACTTAAAATTATACGTATCATCCGTTAATCTCCTTTTTCACCCTGTCGTATTTTTTAAGTTTGTGACATCCCGGGGTACAGCTTCCTCCCGTGTCGGTCTTCTGAAAGTTAACAGGCAGGTCCCATGAACCGAAAGGTACGGCTTCCCTTATATGCTTGGGAAAATTGCTTGCGTGCGTTTCATGACAGGCACGGCAGGTCCTCCCCTTCTCCGCCTTGTTAACATGGCGGAAATGAAGATTCTCATTTCCGTTCCTGAAGTTGGTTAGTTTTGTGGTCTCCGCGTTCAGAACGATTGTTTTTTCATGGCAGCTGAAACAAAGGTTATAATTTTCGACCGAGAACGACATATAAAACGTGGGAGGGTACGGATTTCTCAGTATCCTGAAATTAGACGAACCGTGAGGATCATGACAGCCTGAGCAGTCCTTCTGCTTTATCGGGCCGTGCTGGTCGGAATTTTCCACGAGCCACTCCTTCATGTTCATAACGGTCGTTCCGTCATTTCTCTTGTATCCCCTGTCGTGGCAGCTCATGCACAAGTCCATGGGCTCCATCAAAAGGTTCTTTGCAATATTTGAGATATGCGCGTCATGACAATTAAGACAGGACCTTTCGGTCTCCAGCGCACCGTGCTTGACGGACGCGGCGCTTATCTGTTCTTTTTTGTCCGTGTGACAATCGAGACACAGAGCAGGCGCCTGGGACTGAAGCATGAATTGTTTTGCGGCGGAGTGAGGATTGTGACAGCTTGTGCACTTTTCAGAAACCGGTTTATGAACAAACTCAGCCTTATGAATAGCTTCGGCCTTGTCAGTGTGACATGTATAGCAGAGGCTCGGCCCTTCCACCTTCAGGTTCTTGGCATAATCAGCGGTATGCGGGTCATGGCAAGCCACGCATCCGCCGACAGCGGCTGGGCCATGAACAAACGCGCCTCCGACCATTCCCTCATCGTGGCAGTTAAAACAGAGTTCGCTACCCTTTGCCAGAAGCTGAAACTTGTTGGGAGATTGATGCGGGCTGTGGCAAGCGAGGCAGTCCCCTTCTTCAACGGGACTGTGAATAAATTTTTTAGTTTTGAATTTTTCATGGCAGGAATAACATTTATTTGCTACGTCCTTTACCTGACCGAACTTATTTTGTGAGGGCTTGTCTTTATGTTTAGGGACTTGACCGTGACAGACACCGCACTCACCTGCCGAGATAGGTCCATGCACGAATTTTTCCTTGCCGAGGTTCGAATGACACTCTGTCGTAATACAAGACTCTTTCGGTTTGTCAGCCGCTTTGTCCTGGGCGGACACTGTCTTGCCGGTCAACCCGAACGCAATTACAGAAGCAGTCAGCAGCAGAATTAAAATAGTGATTGTTTTCATATTCACAGACTTCATAGGACCTCCACAGATTTTGGAATATCGACACATAAGAATGTTTAATATACTTATAATAATCAATTTTTGCAATATCTGCTAATAAAGCAGCATCAAATGCAAAAAAATTGACTGTATTAACCAGGAATTATAAACAGTTGCTGCTGATCAATAAACAGCGGTTATGATGATATGATGATATAATGATATGATTAATTGACCTACTTTACGATGACCCCCGCGTAACCTACGACATATTCATAATCGCCGCTCGTTTCACCTGAGGTCATGTATTTTACAAGCACAGCTTCCGATGCTCCCAGATTCCTCGCTGCAAACAGCATTGCAGTCACCGGAACAACTCCGCACATACTGATGTCCTCTCCCCTTATTGTCTGATAAAGCCCTGCCGGGTCCAGAGCTTTTATCTTTTCTATCGCCCGGCCGTCTTTCTTCCTCGCTTCCGAATCCGAAACATAATGGCTCATATCGGAGCTTGCGATAATTGTCACGGGATAATCCGTCTTTTTTACCGCGTCTGCAATTGCTTCTCCGACCGCTCTGCACGCATCAAGAGAAACGGGCATCATTGTAACAGGAACTATACTTACATCCGGGGAAAAACGAAGAATGAAAGGAAGCTGTACTTCCAGTGAATGCTCCATCCGGTGTGCAAGACCGTCCTCCACCAAGATGTCGCAATATTTTTTCAGTTTTCCTGCCAGGTCCTCGTCGATCATTATATCACCGGTCGGCATATGCCAGACGCCGGATGACATTAACGAGACCGGCTGACCAAGCCCGGTGTGGTTGGGTCCTAACAATATGAAAGTCCGGGGCATTTTGATCCTGGAATACACCGCCCCGGCAACCCGGCCTGAATACATGAGTCCGGCATGCGGGGAGACAATCCCTATGGCTCTCTCTTTAGGTGTTTCGGTTTCAAGATAAGCATTCACCTGTCTGGTGAGTCTCTCTGGAGATGCTTCGTAGAATTGTCCGGCAACCGCAGGTCTACGTATCATTATCTCTCCTGCAAAACAACGGCCGGGTCATGACGCACCATGCTCCGGCACTTCCAAAACGTTATCCGGTATGCAGATATATAAACCCTTCAATTGCGTTAGATTGTTAATACCGGGCGAGCGGACTTGCCTGATTTATGCAACGTTAAGGTAAAGTCAATACTCGCTGTATTCATGATCAGCAAGGTTCTTGAACTTTGTAAATTTTTCGAGGAACGCCAGCTCTATCACCTTTGTCGGCCCGTTCCTCTGCTTCGCTATGTCGAGTTCAGCTATCCCTTTTTTCAGCGAATCCTGTTTTTTATAGTACTCATCCCGGTATAAAAACAGTATGGTATCAGCATCCTGTTCAATCGCGCCCGATTCTCTCAGATCGGCAACGAGCGGCCTTTTACTGTCGCCGCGCAATTCACAGCTCCGGTTAAGCTGACTGATGACGATCACCGGAACAGACAGGTCTTTTGCAAGCGATTTCAGAGAGCGGGAGATATCTGAAATGACCTGTTCTCGCGCGAGGTGG
>JBFLYJ010000309.1:0-4363 GCA_040756635.1 Nitrospirota bacterium | reverse complement strand
GTACGGAAAATCCTGTCCGGCTGACTTCCTCTGACGACGCGGCCTGCCTTTTATATACTTCAGGTTCCACTGGAAAGCCGAAAGGCGCCGTGTTGCGGCATGGCTCACTCGTACAGTTCATTACGTCCGTAATATCACTATACGAACTCCGGCCGTCCGACAGAATTCTGCAGTTCGCGTCTCTAGGTTTCGACGCGAGTGCCGAGGAGATTTATCCCTGTCTGTCGATCGGGGCTGTCCTGGTTCTCAGGACGGAAGAAATGCTCACGGACACCGATTTTTTGCAAAAGTGTGAGCAATGGAAACTCAGCGTTCTGAGCCTTCCTACAGCATATTGGCACCTGCTCACCGACAACCTCGAAAGCCGGGAACTGAGAATTCCCGATTCAGTTCGCCTCTTGATAATCGGAGGTGAGAAGGCCATCCCGAAACGCCTGGCCCAATGGCAGCAGATCGTAGGCCCGCGCGTACGTATTTTAAACACATATGGACCCACGGAGGCGACTGTGGTGACTACGATGTTCGACCTGACATTCTATAATCCCGGGGACGGATTCAGCAGCGAACTCCCGGTCGGGAGGCCTGTCCCTGGTGCCAGGGTACACATTCTCGATCGACATTTGCAGCCGGTACCACCGGGGGTGCCAGGTGAATTGTATATCGGAGGCAGCGGCCTGGCCCGCAGTTACCTGAACCGGCCTGAATTGACGGCCGAGAAATTCATAACAGACCCTTTTTCCAAAGACAGCGGCGAACGGCTGTACAGGACCGGCGACATTGCCCGTTACCTTCATAACGGTGATATCGAGATCGTCGGAAGACTTGACCACCAGGTCAAGTTACGCGGTTTTCGTATAGAACTTGATGAGATCGAGGCATTGATCAGGCAAAGTCCGCAAGTGCGTGACGCAGTCGCTGTTTTATGAGAGGACCATCCCGGGGAGCAGCGTCTGGTTGCCTATATTGTTTCAAAATCAGGTTCGACCATCAACATTAAACAATTACGTAACTTTCTGACGGTCAGGCTGCCATCTTATATGATGCCTTCGGCATTTGTATTTCTCGATTCATTGCCGATGACTCCCAACAAAAAAGTAGACAGAAAAGCCCTGCCGGTCCCCGACCGGTTTATTCAGAGACCCGGCAACGCATATACGGCACCGAAAAGCGAACTCGAAGTTCAGCTGGCGGGGATTTGGGAAAGTATACTCAGGGTGCGTCCAGTGGGGACAACTGATAATTTCTTCGAACTCGGAGGTCATTCACTCCTTGCAGTGCGTCTGGTCTCTGAGATCAGAAAGATAACCGGAAAGGATTTTCCTGTTATGGCCCTGTTTCACAACCCTACGATTGAAAAACTGTGCGTCATTATTACAGAGAAAAAATGGGCGGTCCGGTGGTCGTCGGTTGTCAAAGTCCGTGAGAGCGGGTCTCATATCCCCTTATTCTGTGTTCATAGTGCGAATCTGGCGCGTTTTATGGAACCCACGCAGCCGTTATATATACTCACCCGGCCAAGTAAAGATGATAATCTTGCGCCTTACAGTACTATTGCGAAAATAGCCAAAAAAAACATCCTGGAAATGCGTACCGTTCGACCAAAAGGTCCTTATGTGATTACAGGTAATTGCTTATGGGCTGTCGTGGCCCTTGAGATGGCCCATCAGTTGATAATGCAGGGAGAAGAAGTGCCTTTTCTGTTCCTGGTTGAGCCTCCTGATATATGTCTGGGAAATCAAACGGATCAGGAGTCTGCGGTCAGATCAAGGCTGATTAGTCATGGTAGAAATCTTGGACTGTTCCGTAATTCAGAGAAAATCGAATATATTGCACGAAAATTTCTTGGTCTGATTAAAAGAAAAACCAGCCGTGGGTATATAAATTACATGGTGAAAATTATAGTGTGCAAGACGTATCTGTTTTTCGGACAGCTGCCGCCTCATGACCTCAGACGGTTCTATCTTTATGCTTATCATGCAAATAAAATCATCAAAAGCTATATCCCCTGGGTCTATCCCGGCAAGGCAGTAGTATTTTACGCTGACAAAATGTCTGCTGATGTTCAGCAATGGAGTAAGTTTGTCTCCGGAGGGGTTGAGGTACATGAGGTGCCCGGGGCAGGGCATATTGATATTCTTGGAGAACCTTATGTGAATATATTGGCCGGAATAATTGGGAAATGTCTGAACACGTTGCCGGGTAATGACGTTAAGAAACAGCTTTGAAATGGCCGTATTTATAATAAGGGATCATGACCCAGACGCTCGTTATACAGACAGTTCACACATAACGCCCTGATACTGCTGAGATAGGTACATATGTAGATTCACCAAAATAATGAAAGGGTCAAGTTAGTTGAGCTATAAATAAACTTCTGATAAACTGTAGTACCCCACATAAGATATTAAAGGCCGAGGGTCGGGTTTATCATTACCGATGCCTCCCGGTCTCCTTTTATTGTTACATTACGTCCGTCAATTGAAATCCGGCCTTCCGAATAAAGCTTTATTGCGTAAGGGAATATCTTGTGTTCCTGAGCGAGGATCCTTTTGCCGAGACTTTCTTCCGTATCATCATGATATGCAGGGACCGCTGCCTGAATGATAATCGGTCCGGTATCCATGCCTTCATCCACAAAATGAACCGTGCAGCCGGATATTTTCACACGGTAATCAACCGCCTGTTTCTGTCCGTGAAGCCCCGGAAAAGAAGGGAGCAGGGCAGGGTGGATGTTCATTATTCTGTTCCGGTATTTATCTATCAGGGCCTTTCCCACTACACGCATGAAGCCCGCGAGGATGACCAGTTCAACGCCCCTTTTATGCAGTTCCTCCGCTATATGAGAGTAGTATGAGTCTTTGTCAGAAAAATCTTTCGGCCTTAGAATGAGATGTTCAATCTTATGTTTTTTCGCGCGCTCTACTGCAATCGCGTTAGGGTTGTCCGTTATGAGCACGGAGATCCGCGCATTGAGAAAACCCGAATCAATGCCGTCAATGATCGCCTGAAAGTTAGTTCCTCCGCCGGAGGCAAGGACACCGAGAGTCAGCATGGGACAATTATAAACCAAACCATAGTAATACGTCTACCGCTTTTAGAACTACCCCCTTCACTAAGAAGAGGTGAAAGTAAAGGATCGGAATTTGAGAAAATATATCTGATTGCTGACGCGGAGTGATCAGTTCGAAAGGAGCCTTCTGAGGGCCTTGGCATCTACCAGCATAGTATTTTTTGTTGACCTCACTATCTTCAGCTTACGGAATTTACTCATCACACGAATGGACGTTTCCACGGTCGTCCCGACCATGTCGGCTATCTCCTGACGTGTAAGTGTAAAATCTATTTTATTGTAGCCGGAGTCTTTGGTGCCCGCTTTTTCGGAAAGCTTGAGCAACAATGACGCTATCCTGCTCTCGACAATTTCCGTAGTCATCTCCTTCATCATCTCGTACGCGTCCGAGAGCTTCTCGCTCAGGTACCGGGCGATCATGATCCTTAAAAGAGGGTAGGCGTCGATTATCCTGAGCAGGTTCTTTCGTCTTATCCTGATTACTGAAGCGGCCTCTTTTGCCTGCGCAGATTCGGGATAAGGCTTGTTGTCCAGCACGGTCGCACAGCAGAATATTTCACCGGGCGATTTTATTTCAAGCAGAACGTCCCTGCCGGACCGGGTGTGCTTTATGATTTTTACCCGTTTATTAGTGACTACGTACAACCATTCGGCAGGGTCCCCCTCCAAAAAAATATATTCGCCGTTTTGCAGGTCCACTTTCTGAAACAGAGGACTGATGGATTTCAATTCCTCTTCGGTAAGAACTCCGAATATTGAACTTTTTTTAAGGGATCCAATAATTGTCCCCTGCAACTTCAACCTGCTGACTTTCATGACTTCGCAGTCCTCCACTCGCACGAAGAATATGCAGTGTCTTTAGAAGGAGATAAAAGCGGGCTGTTGAATGTAATCATTGCTCTCCGAATTTTGCGGTCGAGGGAGGTCTTTACTGGAACATTATCTAAGAAACATTTCTCAGATATATGATACGCCGCTTTTGCCTTTCCTGACCTGCCCTATGATATGGGCGTTTTCCCCAAGCCGGATGAGTTTCTTGACAATCTTCCACGCATCCGCCTCTTTGACCACCAGTATCATCCCGATACCCATATTGAATGTCTTGTACATTTCAGCTTCCTCAACATTGCCCAGATCGCGGACAAGGTCGAATATCGGGAGGACAGGCCAGCTGTCCTGTTCAATCGCAAAGTGCAGTTTCGCGTTTTTGGGGAGGACCCGGGGGAGGTTTTCCGTTATGCCGCCGCCGGTGATATGCGCTATACCATTGATCTGAAAATCCTGCATGACCTT
>JBFLYJ010000308.1:0-4392 GCA_040756635.1 Nitrospirota bacterium | reverse complement strand
GGCAGCTGAAAACAATGAAAGTTGAAGAACTGTATCCCGTGGAAGAGCAGCAAGTCGTACACTCTATCTTCAGAAAATTAGACAAGATGGGGACCCTTATCGGTATTGCAGGTATCAGCCAGATGAGAAGTGACGGAGGGACCGTGCCGGTCGAGATTAACGCCTCCAGGTTAAGGCTGGGGGGAGAAAAATATTATCTAGGAATCTTCAGAGACATCACACTGAGGAAACAGGCTGAAGATGCGCTTAAGAAAGAGAGAAACAGATTGACAGGAATCCTTGACGCCATGGAAGACTGCGTCTATATCGTCGACCGCAACTTTGGCATTGAATATATAAATCCCGCCTTCAGAAAAGAATTCGATGCGCTAAAGGGCCGAAGGTGCTTTGAATACTTTCACGGCAGAAAAAAGTCTTGTCCCATGTGCAAACGCAAGGAAGTTTTTGAGGGGCAGACCGTACGTTGGGAATGGACTTCATCAAAAAGCGGCAAGTGCTTTGATATCATCGACACACCACTCAAAAACTCAGACGGCAGCATTTCAAAACTGGCCATTCTCAGGGACATTACGGAGCGCAAAACGGCGGAGACAAAGATCAAAGAGGCTGCCATAACGGACGGTCTCACGGGGCTTCTCAACAGGCACGGTTTCTTTACCCTTGCAGAGCAGCAGGTTAAAATTGCCCGCCGTTCAGGAAAAGCATTCGCCCTTGTATACATGGACCTCGACAACCTGAAGCACATTAACGACACACTTGGCCATAAAACCGGGGACCAGGCGCTAAAGGACGTGGGGGAAATTCTCCGCAGGACCTTTAGGGAGGCGGACATCATAGCCAGGATCGGCGGTGATGAGTTTACCGTGCTGCTGGATAATGATGTAACACCCGGGACCGGTGATACAATCGCCCGGCATATTCAGTCCAATCTCGAAAAATTCAATGAGTCGCGGGGTCGTCCTTTCAGGCTTTCAATCAGTATCGGCACGACCCGCTGCGACCCGAGATCTCCCTGTTCCCTTGAAGACCTTCTAAACCGTGCTGATTTATTAATGTACAACAATAAAATTCGTAAAAAAACGGGCCGTATGAAAATCCCCCAGTATGCGGAAAGGCGGGCGCATCACCGCATAAAGACCGGAATAGAATTTACGGCTGAACTCGAAGGCCACTCTGGTTGCCCGGTAAAAGACCTTAGTTTAGGCGGAATAAGTATTGATACCCCTGAAAGGTATGATACGGGGAGCGCCTGTAAGATGAAAATCCGGAAAGGCGACAAAAACGTGACTGTATGCGTGGGAACCGTGGTTTGGAGCGCAGCAGGAGTTGAAGGAAAATATTGTACGGGCTTTAAGTTCAGGCATACTGGGAACAGGTCGAGAGGCTCCCTGGAGCATTTGATTTCAGAATTAAAATTCCAGGAGTAATAGGGGACGGCCGCAGGACCTGATAATTGATCTTACATCCCACGAAAGTGTGTGTTATCATAAAGCCGCACCTGCTCCGCACATGCAAGAGATATTCCGGAAACTTCCGGATCGGGGAATAAATCACGACGGAATGACATGAATAAAAAAAAGGAACATCCCGAATTGACGAATCCGGACCCCGGAATCCCGCGTCCGAAGCCAAAACCCCGCATCATGATCGTTGAGGATGAAGGTGTAACAGCTGCCGGTATACAGGACAGCCTGGAGGAAATGGGCTATGAAGTCATGTCCTCTGCAACTTCCGGAGAAGAAGCGGTAAAGATAGCGGCGGAAGACCATCCCGACCTGATCCTTATGGACATCAACCTGGGAGGAAACATGGACGGCATAGAGACCGCGGGCAGGATACGCTCCGTTATGGACGTTCCTGTCATATATCTTACGGCCCACTCGGACGAACATATATTTCAGCGCGCAAAGATAACTGACCCATTCGGGTACATCGTAAAGCCTTTCGACGACCGTGAGCTGCGCATAGGCATCGAGATGGCGCTGTACAAGCACAGGACCGAAGCGGAGCTGAAAAGATACCGTGATGAGTTGATGGATCTTGTGGACGAGCGCACCGCAGAACTCGAAAACAGAAATAATCAGATGGCCCTGGAAATACTTGAACGGAAACAGACCGAGGCGCATCTGAAGACAACCACCGACCTGTTGATGCTCTTTCCCCACAGCTATTCACGCAAAGAATATCTTGATGCCGTAGTAAAAATAATACAGTCGTGGACCTGCTGCTGCAGCGTCGGGATAAGAGTGCTGAATGAATCAGGGGAAGTCCCTTACGAGTCCCATACCGGCTACCCGGACAAATTCTGGGAATCGGAAAACAGCCTGTCGATAGGGCGTGACCATTGCATATGCCTTCGCGTCTTCACCAATAATTTTGACCCCCAGGATATGCCCGCGGTGACACCGGCCGGGTCTTTCTTCTGCAACAACACTTTCAGTTTCATTACTAACATGTATCCCGCCGAGAAGGCCAGATACAGGGGGATTTGCGTTCATGAAGGATATGCTTCCGTTTCCATCATACCTGTGCGTTTCATGGGCCGGACCATAGCCGCCATACATATCGCCGAGAGGCGCGAGGGAATGGTCCCGATCAGGATGGTCCAGTCTATAGAGTCGATGACACCCCTTATCGGGGAGGCCCTGCACCGTTTTCAGATGGAAGAAGAGCTCGCCGACAACTACCGCTCCCTGCAGGAATCAAATGAACTGCTCGAAAGCATCTTTTCCAATATTCATGTCCTGATCGCATACATGGACAGGGATTTCAATTTCATAAGGGTCAATACAAAATACGCGGAAGCCGACGAACATGAACCGGCATATTATGAGGGCAAAAACCATTTCGACCTCTTCCCGAATGAAGAAAACCTTAACATCTTCAGAAAGGTCGTTGAAACAGGGGAACCTCATTTCGCCCGTGCCAAACCCTTCAGCTACGCTCATAACCCGGAACGAGGGACCAGCTTCTGGGACTGGAGCCTGAAACCTGTTACGGACCGTGAGGGCAGAGTATCGGGACTCGTCCTGAGCCTTATCGACGTGACGGACAATATAACGCTTTACGGGGAGCTGATGAGGGCTGACCATCTTGCGTCAATCGGCAGGCTCGCGGCCGGTGTCGCCCATGAAGTCAACAACCCGATAAACGGGATAATCAATTACGCACAGATCCTCACTAACAGGACCCAAGCCGGCAGCAAGGAACACGACATAGCGGAAAGGATCATCAGGGAAAGCGATCGTATTGCCGGTATCGTCAGGAGCCTGCTTTCTTTCGCCCGTGAAAACAAGGGGGAGAAATCCGCTGTCATTGTGCGCGAAATCCTCTCTGACGCGCTCTCGCTGCTGGATGCGCAGCTGAGAAAGGACAATATCAGACTCGACCTCAATGTCCCGGGCGATCTCTTGATATCCGCCAACCCTCAGCAGATTGAACAGGTCTTTCTGAACATGCTGAGCAATGCCCGGCAGGCCCTGAACGAAAAATATCCAGGGGACAGCGATGGCAAGACCATAAGCGTATACGGGGAAAAGATATCACTGGATGACGCGCCGTACGTGCGCCTTGTTTTCGGTGATAACGGCGCAGGCATACCTGAAGAGATCATAAGCAAGCTCATGGTCCCATTTTTCTCCACCAAACCTGAAGGCACCGGCCTCGGCCTGAGCATCAGCCACGGGATCGTGATGGACCACAAAGGCCGTATCAGTATTGAAAGCAGAGAGGGAGAGTTTACCAGAGTTATTATTGATTTACCGGCAGCGTGAGGTCCCTTAATTGTAAAATAGAAAGCGACCTTCCGCAATTACCGGACGTTACCGGGCCGCGATGACTTCCACGTCCACACTATGGTATCCCTTTGCACCGTCAGGATATGATGTCGAGAAAAAGGAACCCTTCTCCTGCACCTTCCCGGACTTATCAATGCCGCGTACCGTGACCGTATAGGCCCCCTCCTTAGCGGGGGTCCATTCATAGCGCCATAATACCCAGGCCCATTTTGACAAGGGCTCTTTGATCTCAGCTTCGTTCCATGTCCCGCCGTCATCGAATGAAACCTGCACCCTGCCGATGCCGTGCCTTCCGGCATATGCAACACCCCCCACGACATACGGTCCCGGTGGGATGTTCTTTCCATCCATCGGCATGAGGATCTGCGACTTGATCGGGATCACCGCCGCATCAGACCATCCTTTTTTCTCCCAGTAACCTTTATAATCATGGTCCACGAGCTCGATCCTCGATATCCATTTCACATTCTTCATCCCGTAAATCCCGGGGACAATCGCCCTTAACGGGAATCCATGGTCCCGGGGGAGGGGTTCCCCGTTCATTGTAAAGGCGAGAAATACGTCATCAGAGAGTGAAAGCTCATACGGTATGCTG
>JBFLYJ010000307.1:0-4392 GCA_040756635.1 Nitrospirota bacterium | reverse complement strand
GTGGTATATGCGGATAATGAAGCCCGTAGTATTTGCATTTTCACTCAAGGGAGGTATGGCCTACGGATTCGGGGAAGACGAAGAGCTCCCTTTGATTGAAAGGTTCTTTCTGGGAGGCAGGTCGACCGTAAGAGGATACGGGTATGATGAACTCGGTCCCAAGGGTGCGGACGGCAACCCGACAGGGGGAAATGTCTTTGTGCTGACAAACTGGGAATTGAGATTTTCTATGGGAAAAGGATTTGGCCTGGTCACATTCGTAGACGCTGGGAATGTATGGAAGACATTAAATGATGTGCAGGCCGAGATAAAATATACCACAGGCGCGGGGCTGAGATACAATACCCCTGTAGGGCCGGTGAGAATAGACTACGGCCATAAGATGAATAAAGAGGACGGAGAAAGCTCGGGAGAGGTGCATTTCAGTTTCGGACACGCTTTTTAATAATGAGGAGCAAGAATTGAAAAGTCGACATTTAAAGGGAACAATCGTTTTATTATTAGTTTTCTGCCTGCAGTTGCTGCCTGAAGCCTCGTCCGATGCTGAAGTCATAGAAAGGATAGTGGCTATCGTGAACGATGAAATAATCCTGTTAAGTGAATTCCGGAGCGCCCTTGAAAACGCACGGGAATCGGACAGCACCTTACCCGGTGAAGTTGTGCTGGGGAGGATGGTCGATAATATGCTGCTGCTGAATGAGGCGAAAAGATACAGGATCAGCGCGATTGATAAAGGCAAAAAGGGTGACGACGGAAACAGAGCGCTCATACAGGATTTTATTGACAGAAGGATAAAAGCGCTGATTCATATACCATATGAGGAATTAGAGCGTTACTATCAACTTAACAGGGACCATTACGGCGGCAGGGAACTGATAGATGTAAGGGATGAAATAGAAAGCGTGCTGGTAGAAGAGGAAATGCAGACCAGGATAAAAGAGTTCATAGAAGAATTAAGAAAGAAGGCCTACATACGCATTCAGTTAAATGAACCTTAATGTTGCATAAATCAGGAGAGCGGACTTGCCGTAAAACCTTTACAAATCGATGGTATATTGGAATTTAACTTTGACGGCAGGACTATAAACATTTAGTGGACTTTGGAAAGATGTCGCTTATGCCTTCATGAATCTCGCTAAGGTATCGCAGGTAAAGCTTTTCCGTCAACTCCGCTCTCCTTGAATGGGTAAATTAATGCAATTAAAAGGTGAAGCAGATTCGTCCAATAACATTCCTCTACGTGATGTTGCTTACTGATCCATAGTCCCCGTGACTATTCAGACAGGAGACATAAGCCGGCAAAATTCTTTATACTCATCTGGCGGATCGATCACTTCTACCCCTATATTTTCGATTACGCTTTTTGAGGTGTTTTTGCAGGACCACTTTCCCCTGCAAAACAGCTTTATCGTTTCTCCCGACGGAAGCCTGAATTTCAGGTCGACCTTTGTTTCAGGTTTGGAAAGCTTTGAAGGTCCCATATTTGCTATCTTTAAATGGATACCCCGTTCGGAAATATCACTTATAAAAGCCGGATAAGGCACGTTATATGTAATTATTTCGGCATCTATATTTACGCGGACACGTCTATACAGTCTGTCAGACATAACAATCGCCCCCCATATTGGTTCTTCCTAAGCCTAAAGCCTTTTCCCTTCCATACTCTTTTATCACTAAAAACGGACTCTGTCAACACAAATTAAAAATGTTGTGAGGACGGTCTGAGCCGGCTGCTTCATGAGTTCGGTCCTCGGTGTCATAAGGACAATTAAATGACCGATAGAGTGCATCACGGAAAGCACGGCGAGCATCGTGAATGTGTTTTCAGAGTGCTCCCAGGACAAGGACAGAAGAACTAAAACAATTCATGAAAGCGGGATACGGTATCCCCGCGTTATTCACTATTGGCATTGATAACAGTATGAGAGGGTGAATGAAAAGAGATTGATTGATAACGGGAACCGGATGTCCGGCAGCACTAATACGGATAAAAAATAAAAAACAGCAGAGACATGCCTGTCAGTATCCAGAGTCCCGCTGGCACCTCATTTACCCTGCCGGATACGACTTTCATCAAAGGATAAATTATAAAACCGGCTGTCATGCCTATCCCAAGGTTATACGTGAAACTCATGAGGATGATTATGGTAAAGACCGGGACCATTTCAGTCAGATCGTCGAATTTAATATTTGTAATAGGAGTCAGCATAAGCATACCCACGATAATCAGGGCCGGGCCGTATGCGAAAGTTGGAACAGAAGTAAAGAATGGCGCGAAGAAAAGCGCCAGAAGAAACATGAAGGCGGTCACTACTGAAGTCAGACCGGACTTCCCGCCGGCTTCTATGCCTGCGGCGGATTCTATATACGTACCGGTTGTTGTCGTGCCCAGGAGCGAACCGACGACGGTTGCGAGGGCATCGCACAGCATCGGCTTTTCGATCTCCGGAAGGTTGCCGTTTTCATCCAGCAAACCTGCCTTGTAAGACACACCGATCAATGTCCCCATCGTGTCGACGAAGTCCATGACAAAGACGGTCAAAATAACAGCGAAGACCCCCCATGTAACAGCGCCTTTTATGTCCAGTGCAAACAGGATCGGGGAAACGCTCGGCGGCATGCTTACCCATCTGTCGGGCAGAGGCGTTATTTTTAAGATAAAAGACAGAATAGTTATCGAAATTATGCCTATAAGTATTGATCCCCTGACCCTTCTGACCATCAGAAAGCAGATAAGCAGAAATCCGGCAACCGCCAGAAGAACACCCGGCTCCTTGAAATTCCCTACATGGACAGGGGCGCCAGGCACACCCAGAGTAACAATGCCTGTTTCATTCAGACCGATAAACGTCAGGAACAGCCCGATGCCGACGGCGAAACCTATTTTTAGTCCCGTCGGAATAGAATTGGCAAGCCAGCTCCTTATATTAAGGACGGTCAGAAATGTAAAAAGGACGCCGCCGATAAAGATGGCACCGATCGCGGTCTGCCAGCTGTAGCCCAGGACATTCACGACGGTGAAGGCTATAAACGCGTTCTCTCCCATGTACGGCGCTATCGCGAACGGTCTTTTTGCATACACACCCATCGCGAGAGTCCCGAAAAAGGCGCTTAATATCGTCGCTACCATGGAGGGTCCGAATGGAATGCCCGCGGCTTCGAGTATCTTCGGATTGACAATTATGATATACGCCATCGTCATAAAAGTTGTTATACCGGCAATGACTTCCTGCCTTACGCTGGTTCCAAGTTCATCAAGCCTGAAATAATTCCTTAACACTCATTCACCTCATGTCGCTTAATGTTATAGAAGATAAAAAGAAATGTGTTGAAAAAGTCCCGATTTGCACTGAATTGATAATTCAGGACATGATAAACGGCCCCGTTACGCAAACATCTTTTCGGCGGGTCTGCGCTCCGGGACATAGGCCCCTTCGATTTTGCCCTCATTCCATTCCTTCGAGACATAAAGACTGCAGTAACAGCTCCCGAACTCTTTAACATCAGGTTCACGGTAAACGCAGGGGCAGATGATGTCCCTGTCCTTGTCGCGGTCTCCCGAAGCGAGTCTGCAGGGGCAGGACATGTACCCGTAGCGTTTCTTGTTGGTGAGCAGTCCGTTCAGGAGATCACGGACCTTTTCCGCGTCCCTGTTAAAAAAATATCCGAGAGGTTCCTGGACCTTCCGGAGCATTTCGCGCAGCTTCCCAAGCTCAGTCAGTCCTAACGCCTCCCTTATTTCCTCCTCCTTATAACCCACAATTACCTTGTCGCCGATAATTATGGTGGGGAATGAACAGTTTTCGTTGATCTTCTTGACCTCCTCGATAACGGCGCGCCTTTCATCGCCTGTGAGCAGGTCCACGTCAGTGAAGTCATACTTTACGGCGCATTCGTTTAACAAAGTCTTCGTTGCCTTGCAGTGGCTGCAGGTGCTTAATGTATAGAGCTTTACTGGTGGAAACATTCTGGATCTCCTTTAATGATAATTGACATATTATCATTTTAACATCGGGAATACAATCATTATGCGCGGCTCAATATAACTTCAGGGGTTCCGGTGGTCTCTCTAAAAACATGTAATCATACCGAAATATGATATACTTTTTATAAATTAAACATTAGAACTCAATGTGACTATGAATGAATGGGCTGAAGTGCTGTTTACATATGATGAGATAGAGGCCGAGATAGTAAAGGACCTGCTTGAGGCTGAAAATATTCAGGTTGTCGTGCAATCGTCAAAGATAAGTCCTTATCCCGTAAGCATAGGGAAGATGGGGGAGATAAGACTGATGGTGAGGAATGAGGACATGGAAAAGGCCGGTGAGGTTTTGTCCGTCATGGAAAAAGGCAAGGAGAAAGAAGATCAATGATTATTGATACCCTGAA
>JBFLYJ010000306.1:0-4423 GCA_040756635.1 Nitrospirota bacterium | reverse complement strand
TCTGGGCATTTTGTGCGAGTGAAAGTTCTAATTGCAGCAGCAGGTTTTCCGTGTCGGTATCATGCAGAGTCGCGGGCCAGGCTTCCGCGCTTAGGATGAGGACAAAAAAAATATGTATTAAGAAAGCTGCTCTCCGGGCCTGCATCCTAAAAAATTATCACCTTCGACCCTATCGGCGTATTCTTAAATACATATTCAAGGTCATTGTCCCCCACCCTTATGCATCCGTGAGTGACGTTCCTGCCGAGAAGTCGCGTATATAATGTGCCGTGGATAAGATAACCGTTTCCTATTGAAAGGGCATAATCCCCCAGCATACCGCTTTCGACCCGGTCGCTAACTCTGCTGGGAATTTTTTCGCCTTCTTCAACAAAGGCCCAGTCCGGTTTCACCCAGTCCGGGTTCTCTATTTTTGACTTGACCGAATACTCACCCCTGGGGGTGTCAAACACCCAGGTCCTCTTGCCGGAAGGGTCGGTAAGCACGTTGCCGCTGCCGCTGGATATCACTGCCTCACGCAGAGTCTTATCGCCCTTTTTCAGATACAGCCTGTTTTTTGCCGTATCAATTATTATGTACACTCCTTTAGGAGATAGTGCGCCTATTTTTTTTCTGAGCGTGGCTGAGCTGCTTTTTGCCGAAGTTTTTCCCCTTCCCTGCCTGCTGATGTCCCCGGACGCTGTGTCTGTATTCGCGCCGCTCCGGCCGGCAAGATAGTAACCCAGGCACTCGAGTGAAAGGAACAATACAAGTATTGCAGACAGTATGATATATTTGCTTCTTCTTAACATTTTGTTATAAATTCTTCATTGCGGACGTCACGCTGTTTTCATATTCTATGGCGCCGACAATAGTCACCGGCGTCCCCACTTCAACAATTCTGAAAAGCTCTTCTATATGCTGGTCTTCCATGGCCACGCATCCAAGGGTCATTCCGTGCTTTCCGCCGCCGTGTATCTCTATAAGACCGCCTATGCCCGCCCTTCTGGGAATCAGGCCCCTCTTCTTTGCAGAGGCAAATTGCCGCCTGTCGTCTTCATTCGGATAATTTATCAGCAGCGCCCTGTGAAAACGGCTTGCCGGGACTTTCTTTATGATCTGATACTTGCCTTCAGGTGTCGCCTTGTCGCCGGCATACAGCTTGTCTCTTGAGCCGTTTGTACCGAGATCTATTTCGTATGTCTTGTAGGCCCTCCCCGCTTTGTACAGAATCAGCTGTTTGTCCAGCTTGCTCACGATAATGGAGTAGGACTGGTTCCTCTTTGAGGACTCGACAGTTTCATGGACCCAATTGCGCCATTTCGTAATTTCATCGCTGTCGGCATACCGGTTCAGGATCGGAAGGATCGACCTTGCCGCCTGGTCCGTATGATTGGATATGCCCTTCAGCCTTTTTTCAGCCTCAGAGTAGCAGCCTCTGTCGCTCAGTGCACATACTTCCGCCAGCTGCAGTTCCGCCCTCGTAAGTGATTTGCTGGAAAGCCGTCCCTCGTTTATAAGTGATGCGAGTTTTCGGAGGGTTTCAATTTTGTTCCGGAAAAAAGCGATCTGGTTTGCGACATCCCCCGATTTACTGCGTCTCAGTTCATCCACTTTTCCCTGGAGCACTTTCCCCTGGGCAAGGATGGTAGTGAATTCCGTCTTGATATCTTTGTAGTTTCTGAACCAGACGAACCGGTTGTTCGCGCTCGCCAGATGAATCTGGCCGTCCCTCAGACTCCTGATATAAACGGCGTATTCCTGGGGCGTATAAATTTCTGCACCAGCCTTCCGGAGGTCGATCTGCTGTTGTTCAGCCTCGTTGACCTCCGGAGGGACTGGTGCACTATTACATCCCGTTATGACTGTTAACGCTATTAACAGAAAAACCGTCTTAATCAAACCACGAACCAATACGGGAAATCTCCATCTATTCGTTATTTCTTCTTTTTAGAAGCTTTTACTTTCTCAATCGCCTCGTTGATCTGAGTTGATATCGCAGCTGCCTTGTCCTTTATGCCATTGGCCTTGTCCAGCGCTTCGAAATAATCTTCACTGGTCATCAAACCCTGTGTCTCTGTGACCGCGGTATCGAGTCCCTGCAGGTCTGCATTGAAAGCCTCGATATCTGCCATAGAGCCTTTACCCCTCGGAGCCTTGCTTAAGAGCCCCTTAGCGTCAGCTACAGCTGTAGTTGCTTCGTCAAGTGCGGTCTGGGCATCTGTTCTTGCCTTTTCCTTCCTCGCAGGGATCTCAGCCTTGAGGGCTTCGGCCTTTGCCTTTACCTGGGTGAGCATTTCTTTTGTCTTGTCATAGTTTTTGAAAAACTTCCCGTCCTGCACGGCCATTTCGTCCAGCGCAGCGGTCATTTCGTTCTGAATGACATTCAGCTCTTCTTTAGCATACTTCTCACCGCCTTCAGCAGCGACTGCCTCAAGTACGGCCTTTGAATCGCTCAATTCCTGTTCTGGCTTTTTGGAACAACCAAGCAGTAATGCCATTATCATTACGCCAAGCACCAGATAAATTACACTCTTTCTGTTCATTTCTTTCTCCTTCTTGATTTTACACGTTCTCATAATAAATTTACCATGAGACTTTTTTGTATCCGGCCTGATGCCGGTCTTCAGTGTTTCTTATTTTAAACAGTATATTTTTCTTTCCTGTTACTAGTATCCTCCTTTCAAAAGGGATTAGAACAGCAATATTCATGCCGGGAGAAACCCATGATAAAATCAGCAATCGCAAATATGCCCATTTCCGTTTTGAGGAATGTACTCCCCTTTTAGGGATACTACCATAAGCGTCAAGTAAAAATTAATTAGTGTAAGTCCGGATATAAATGCTTAAAAATATTTATGACGCAATATGATTTCAGAATTTGCTTTTATGGCTTATTACCTTTATTCAACAAGAGACTGCAGGCATGATACAGTATTTGAGCGGATTTTTTTGCCGGTAGTGAAGACAGGAGGTCTGAACAGGCAAAAGCCTCGGAGTCCCGCAGGATGCGGGACGAGAATGAGACGAAAATACTGTATCATCTCTGCTTTGCATTATTATGCATTCACTAAGGTATTGCCATAAATACTTATTAAGCACGCATGTCCACTTCAAATATTTACCGGACACCTTTGAGATACCATATGAACTGCGGTATCATTCTTAACCTGAATTGCACGAAAAAACCGGAGAAGACATCAGAAGAAAGCGATAAAGCGGCATTTTAGTAGACTGTCCGGTTACGCTAAACTGTATGAAATTAGAGACATTTTATAGATAAAGTTCGGGCCTTATGTTCCATCTGTCAGGCAATTCATAGCCGTCTATATGGTCCTTTTCATCCACAGAGAGATCAATGTCGTATGTGGGAATCACGGGCCTGTCTTTTTTCGCGTCATAGACTACTCGTACGCGCGGCAGCAATAAACTGTCCTTCCCGTGCTCAATTACGACTGAAATAAGACCGCTTTCAAGTCGTACCAGCGACCCTACCGGATATATGCCCACGCACCGGATGAACTGCTGCACAAGGTCCTTGTTGTACGAACCTCCCCACTCGTAAAGGTTTCTCAGCACTTCCGTGGGTTCATACCTGCGCTGATAACACCGCTGGGACGTCATGGCATCATAAACATCCGCAATAGCGGCTGCCTGTCCGTAGATGCTGATATCATCACCCTTCAGGCGATGGGGGTATCCCTTCCCGTCCAGTCTTTCATGATGCTGGGACGCGATTATAATGGACAATTCGGATATCCCCTCGGTCTTTTCGAGCAATATATTGCTATATTCAACATGCTTCTTCATCGCCTCATACTGCTGGGCATTCAATGTCCCTCTGCAGTTCAGTATTTCATCAGGCACCTGCATTTTACCTACATCATGAAGCATCGCCCCGATGCCGATCTCCTTCAGCTGCTGTTCATTAAACCCAAGATGCTTACCGAATGAAATCATTAGTACGCACACGCTGAGTGAATGCATGTACGTATATTCATCAGCCTGTTTAATCCGTCCGAGAGCGATAAGCGCGTCCTGATTACGGAATATCGAATCAACCATCTTATCGACAACTTTCTCGACCTTTTCTGTCTTTATGGGTTTGCCGAATCTTACCTCATCCATAATGTTTCTGACCGTCTGTTTTGCCTCTTTCTTTATCTCACGGGCCCTTACTATCTCTTTTTCAAGCGGCTCGCTTTTAACACTGGTCTCTCGTGCCCCGTTGCCCCTGTCCCCTTCTTTATGAATATCACGGTCCATGTCCTCTCTGCTGAAGAGATCGACATCCGGCCCTTTGTTAGTATCAATGTATACCTCATGGATCCCGTATTCAGACAATTTTCTGATGGTCCTGCTGTCTTTAATTCTTAGACTGTTTGTCAGAAAAGGGTGACGCAGCCATGCACAGTTAAGATCGTGTATGAACATGCCCTGTATC
>JBFLYJ010000305.1:0-4429 GCA_040756635.1 Nitrospirota bacterium | reverse complement strand
CCTCAATAATACATCCGGGACCTGCGTCTTCAGAGGTCCTGGCGGCCCCGTGTATTTCCGACTCATTTTTTATATCCGGCAGGGATATGCTTATGAACTTTCTCTCCAGGGCAGCAGCGATCTCTTTAGCGAGAGACGAGCGGGCTTCCGGCGACGAGCCTTCAAAGCAAAGTACGTTCCTTTTCCCGCTTGAATACTTGTCACTCAGGGCGTCCTTGACAGACAGCAGCAGGTCGTCAACCCTGACAGGTTTTTCAATGTAATGAAAGGCCCCCAACCTCAGGGCCTGGACAGCGGTGTCCACTGTGGCATACCCCGTAATCATGATTACCCGCGTATCGGGGAAATTGCTTATGGTTTCTTTTATAATTGCGGTACCGTCTACCTCCCCCATGATAAGGTCGGTAATCACAAGGTCGATTTCAGACTCCTTCAGTTTCGCAATAGCCTCAGCGCCACTGCCCGCGGTAATAACCGTATACTCTTCTTTTTCAAGGATGTAAGCCAAACTCTCGAGTGCTATCCGCTCATCGTCGACCACCAGGATAGTTGGTTTTTTATCGTTAGTTTCAGACCTGATATTGAGGTAATCCAGAATTTCATTCCTGTTTCCGCGTTCATGCACGTGTTCATTCAATATTCTTTCGACCGCCTGAAGATCCGGTATATCAGCCGACGTCCTGTTCCACGGCAGGCTGGCAAGATAACCCACATAAGCGAGCGCATTTTCATGTTTGGATGCACCGGTACTTACCGTGGCAAGAGCTTCAAGTGCCTCGATCGATGTGTCCGCTTTTTTCTGTACATCGGCAGGCATCCCGGCTGAGTCCAGCATTTGGCGCAGCTCCTGCATCGTCAGGGAGCGAAGCTTTCTGTTTAATTCCGGGAAGTCACTCAAATATTGTTCCTCATCGTACGATATTTCCTGTTCGGTCAACTTCTCATGGATTGCCTGTAAGTATACCAGTTTGTGAACTGCAAGTAAAACCGCAGTTTCAATATTATATATTTTACCGACATACTTTTCTTTATCAATCTTTTAAAATATTGTATTCTAAGAACGCAAAAAAAATGAAATTAAAAATCTGGCATAAAATGATCATCGGCATCACTATTCCCTCGCTTATCGCGGTCCTTGGAGGTATTCTTACATACGGCTATATGAATGACATAAAAAGCAGGCAGGGGTCCATGCGTATCGCGGACAGCTTTAAAGAAAATGTTCTCGAGATAAGAAGGAATGAAAGAAATTTTCTCCACTACAGGGACACCGATCATCATAAGAGACTCCTCAACGCCGTTAATACATTGACCCGTTCAGTTAACAATATCCCTCCCGGCACCTCTGAAAAGATCGCGCAGCGCGGGTTCCCCGTTCTCACAAGGGTACGTGTGAGCTATGAGGCGATCGCAAATAAACTGCATGAGAATTTTCTGAAAGAGACGGAGGCTGCAGAAACTGTAAGAAAAGAAGGCGATAAACTGGAGGCGCTTGTAGCCAAGCGTAAACAGGCCAAAGAACTTTCAACAGACTTCGTGCTCCGCCTGAGACTGCTCGAAAAGAACTATATGTTTTATCGAGACAGGGAATCTTATGAGGCCCTGGACAGGAGCCTTTCACAGATAAAAAATATAACCCCTTTCTGTTTCAGCTGCACTCCCTATATCGACTCGGTCCGGGAGCTTTTTACTGTTTTCAGGACGAGTGATTCCATAACGGAGGACCTCCAGGGAGCAGGCGACCGGCTGGAGCAGATAACGGAGGGGATCGCACTCAGCGAGCGGCAGAAAATCAGCTCCTTCATAGATCATACGCAAAACCTCATGCTTATTGCACTGATTCTGCTTTTTTCACTCGGCCCGCTCCTCGTATACAAAACCGCTTCTTATATAGTGAAGCCGATCAACAGGCTTGCCGAGATCACCAGAAAGATTTCTGACGGTGATATTTCATTGAGGGCGCCGATCAAAGAGCATGACGAGACACACTCCCTCGCGGTGTCCTTCAACAGCATGCTGGACAACCTTCAGAAGACCCAGCAGTCACTGAAAGAGAGCCTCGCCCTGCTTAATGAAAAGCAGGCCCAGCTCGTTGAATCAGAGAAACGCGCGTCTATGGGTTTTCTCGTCGCCGGGGTAGCGCATGAACTGAACAACCCTTTAAACAATATTTCTCTCAGGGCTGAGATAGTAAACAGGGAGATCAGGA
The DNA here is from genome assembly GCA_040756635.1 of Nitrospirota bacterium. Lineage (GTDB taxonomy): Bacteria > Nitrospirota > Thermodesulfovibrionia > UBA6902 > UBA6902 > UBA6902. The sequence continues at coordinate 2,220 of JBFLYJ010000305.1, read as the reverse complement.
AATTCTCCGATGAGAAGCTCAGCGATTACATGCAGGACATTGTGGTGCAGAGTGAACGGGCACATAAGATAATCAATAATCTGCTCGACTTCGCCAGGGCCCGCAAATCATCGGAAATGGGAAATCAGGACATGGTTCTCATCGTAAATGACTCCTTAAACCTCGTAGCCAGCCAACTCAGGGTCACAAATATAAAACTGGTCAAAGACATACCGGAGAGGCCTTTCCTCGTCCACGGTAACAGGAGCAAACTGGAACAGATACTCATCAGCATTATAAACAACGCGATTCAGGCGATGAAAGATACCGGCACGCTGACTGTGCGAGTCCGCCCTGATGAAAAGGACCGGCATGTCCTGGTCGAAATCAGCGATACGGGCAAAGGGATACCGGAAAGTGAGATCAAAAACATATTCGATCCTTTCTTTACAACCAAACCCCCCGGCGAAGGGACAGGACTCGGGCTGGCCGTAAGCCAGACACTTGTAACTGAACACAAAGGTGAGATACTCGTTGAAAGCAGGGTCGGTGCCGGAACCACCTTTACTGTTAAACTGCCTGTGTCGAAGGCCGGCTGAAAAGAACCGCCTTACCGGATTTATTTTCCTGTCTCAATGTCCTTACCCAGCTTCCGGATTTCGTCGCCAAGTCTTTCCAGTCCCCGGATGACCTCCTCCTCCGTCCATCCTGCGCCCTGTTTCATCTTCTCCGCAAGCTTGCGGGCTTCATCAATTGCAGCGTGTGTGCCCTTTTAGGCTTCGCGGCCGCTCCAGGCGACGTCCCATGTTTCATGGTGTTAAAAAAGCTGATAACATAATCCGGTGACGTTATCAACCCCGCCATGAAAAGAAAGAGTAACTGGCATCAAATCCATTATATCACCACATTAGTGTCAGGATGAATTTAATTATTGTAAGTCCGGACGCTTATGATATCACTAATATCCCGTAGACTGTATAAGTTGCCTGATCATTCACGGAACTGCATCTGTAGTGTGCTAAACTACCCCGAAAGGAGGATGTACCGTGTTGCACTGGCTTCGCAACCGTCGTCGCGCGAAAGCGCGGAAGCGCCGGTTCCCTCAGGAGTGGGAGGTATTCGTGCGGGCAAACGTGGCCCACTACTGCGTGCTCGACGATGCTGAGCGCGAAGAGTTGAAGGCCATGATGCAGGTCTTCCTGGAGGAGAAGCACTGGGAGGGGTGCGGAGGGCTCGAACTCACCGACGAAATCCGTGTCACTATCGCCGCGCAGGCGTGTCTGCTGCAGCTGGGGCTCCCCCACGACTATTATCGCAATGTGCAGTCGATACTCGTCTATCCCTCGACCGTAGTGCCTCCTGAGCGCCGCCCCGGGGTATTCGAAAATGTAAGCGGCCCGATCGCAGTGCCCGTCCCCCTTCTGGGCCAGGCCTTCTCCCAGGGACCTGTGGTCCTCGTGTGGGACGCCGTCTACCATGGGGCGCGCCACCCGGAACAGGGTCATAACGTGGTATACCACGAGTTCGCCCACAAACTCGACATGCTCGACGGCGCTGCCGACGGAACCCCTCTCATCGCCGACCGCGAACAGTTTGCCGAATGGGTGGCCGTGTGTTCACGCGAATTTCTGCGGCTGCGCAGCCTCGCCGGGCAGGGACAAAAGACATTCCTTGACGCCTATGGAGCAAAGAACGAGGCCGAGTTTTTCGCCGTGGCGACCGAGGAGTTCTTCGACCGTCCCCTTGTCCTCCGGCAGCACTCCCCCGAACTCTACCGCGTCCTCAAAGCCTACTATCGTCAGGACCCTGCTGAGCGCGTGGACCGTACCTGCCGATAGACATGATGCATCCAATTACAATCGTCAGATAATTACCTTTTCCCTCTTAAGGATTTTATAAGTCCATATTTTTATAAAGTCGTTAATGACGAACCATGCCAGTGCATAACCCCATACGATCAACGCGTACTTCCATCCGATCGGGTTTAAGAATATCCCGTAGACCGCAAAGGGAGTACCGATAATCCCGGTCAGAAAGGTGGCGGAAAAAAGCAGAGGCGAAGGTTAAGGCCTCTTTCTCCGTTACTCCGAAGGGCCTTCAGTACCTCTTCTACAGCAAGTTTTTCATAGTCAGTTTCGTTTTTCATAAATTCACATTCTATGCAGCCGCTCTCATTCCATGCTCAAGCTGTTACAGCAGGATGCATCTTCGGCATCAACGTCGGCAGCTCTAATTCATTTC
>JBFLYJ010000304.1:0-4436 GCA_040756635.1 Nitrospirota bacterium | reverse complement strand
TGAACTGAAAGGCGATGAAAAGGTCCTCGAAATAGGCACCGGTTCCGGATATCAATCAGCCGTGCTCTCGATGCTCGCTTCGGAAGTTTATACTGTCGAAAGAATCCGGTCCCTTGCCGTAAGAGCGCAAAACATGCTCGCGGTCCATGGTTACGAAAACGTACATGTCATTATTTCCGACGGGACACTCGGACTGCCGGAGCATGCGCCTTTTGATTGCATAATAGTCACCGCGGGGGCGCCGGAAATCCCTTTTCAATATACAGAGCAGTTGAAAACAGGCGGAAGACTCGTAATCCCGGTGGGAAGCAGATATTCCCAGGTATTATATCTGATAAGGAAAACTTTTCAGGGGACGGACAGGTCAGTGTCCACGGGTTGTGTTTTTGTTCCGCTTATAGGGAAAGACGGGTGGAAGGAGACAGATATTTATTGACAATGAATTTGATTTTATGTTTTTATGTTTAACGATACGGAGTTCCGGGGTGCCTGATTTTTCATCGGTCTTACCGTAATTGATACATTATTTAAATTATAAATGTCTGAGTGAATCCGCTTGATACGCGGATTATGTGACTCTCTGGAGGGAAAATGGTCAGCGAATCAAAGAAGATCTGGATGGACGGCAAATTTGTCGACTGGGCGGACGCAAACGTGCATATTCTTACGCACACACTTCATTACGGCACCGGGGCGTTCGAGGGCATCAGGTGCTACAAGGCGAAAAAAGGCTCAGCTGTTTTCCGGCTGCGGGAGCATGTGGACAGGCTGTTTGATTCCTGCCATATCCTGAACATGACCCCTCCATTTTCCGCGGAAGCAATAGAAAAGGCCATTATCGACACGATCAATATAAACAAACTGAAGGAGTGCTACATACGCCCGCTTATTTATATAGGTTACGGCGCCATGGGCCTGTATCCGAAAGACAATCCTATAAGAGTGGCCATAGCAGTATGGCCGTGGGGCGCGTATCTCGGAGAAGAAGCGCTTAAGAACGGGATCAGGGTCAAGGTATCGTCTTTCACCAGGCTCCATCCGAATATTACCATGACGAAAAGCAAGACATGCGGCGACTATGTTAATTCCACTCTTGCAAAAAGTGAGGCCGTGGCCTGCGGATACGGCGAGGCCATTATACTCGACACAAACGGATACGTGTCCGAGGGGACCGGTCAGAATATATTTATCGTCAGGAACGGGGTGCTGATAACACCGCCTCTGCCGTCCGTTCTTGAGGGTATCACCAGAAGGAGCATCATGGAAATGGCCGCGAAAGAGAAGATAAAAGTCAGCGAAGCCAACATTACGAGGGATGAAATATACATAGCTGATGAGGCCTTTTTTACCGGTACCGCCGCGGAAGTTACCCCCATACGCGAGGTGGACGGCAGGACCGTCGGCAAAGGCAAGCCCGGCCCGATCACCAAAAAACTCCAGGACCTCTTTTTTAAAATCGTTAAAGGCGAAGTGCAGGCTTACAAGTCCTGGCTCACGTATGTCTAAGCCCTTTAATGGTTGATAGTCCGGATGTCCGCGCATAATTCCGTACGTCAACGCGGAGGGAAGATATGCCCGCAACTGTTTTTTTTCATTGACTTTTATTCTTTCCTGTGATAAAAAATGTGTGACCATTTTTTTGCAGGTGTCAAACAGTGCTTGATCTTTAACCGGATACTACTGATATGGAAAAAAGAGCATTCCAGAGATTGCCTGTTAATCTGCAGTCAAGATTGTTCTACGGTAATATGGTATACACGGGTAACGTTACCAATATCTCTGAAAACGGAATGTTTATCTCTACAAAAATGGCGTTCCCTGTTGACTCCGTATTTATCGCGGTCATACTTCTTGATTCACACTCCATAACATTACCTATCAGGATCAGGAGGATAACGAGGTCCTCCGAGAACTCAGACCTTAACGGTGAAAGCGGTATAGGTGTCGGACTTATTAATCCCTCCAAGGAATATCTGGATTTTGTCCGCAAAACGATAGCCGTCGCCTGATCGATTGATAGCGGGACCGCTCTCGTCCTGATAATACTTCCTTCCGCAGGAATAAATAGCAGGATCTTCCGTGTGCTCAGCCCTATCGGATTTCCCCCCGCAACTAAACGCTCCTTCCTAAAGTTTCTTACCGTAAAGTCGATATAAATACCAAAGGTGGTCATAAGCCTTAATCAGCAGGAGGAATTCAGCGATGTCATTTATTTGGAATACCCAGGAAAATACGACTGAAGATTTGTTTATAGACGTTCATCAAGCGGATTCCCAGTTTGAGAAAAGGGCCTATGAACGGTTCCCCTCAAATCTGCACGCGAGACTGCTTTATGGAAATATGATCTATTCCGGGATAGTAACCAATCTTTCGAAAAAAGGCATGTTCGTAAACACCAATGTAAGATTCCCGGTCAATACGGAATTCATGATACTGTTACAGATAAATAACCGCACATTAAAGATCCCCATCAAAGTAAGGCGAGCTGTGAAAAGAGAGAGCGCCTATCATTCCAAAACAGACTGCGGCATAGGGGTTGAACTCCTGGACGCGCCCCAGAATTATGTTGATTATGTGGTCTCCCGCAAGTCGTCCATGCAGGTTTCCTACTAGCTGTCAGCTACTTGTTTATACCCCGAAGATAGCTGAACCGACGCCTATTATGTTATAGTTTAACGTCCCAAAAAAAGCTGTCGGCAATCTATAGTAAAACGTGACCCGTTTGACTTAACGGCCAAATTCCGAATTAAACAATGTCCGATAATATTTCTTGCTGACGGCTGACAGCTTTAAGCTTATTACAGGGTATTCCATATGTCCGAACTGACCCCTTTGATGAAACAATATCAGGATATCAAGAGCAGCCATCCTGATGCTATTGTCTTTTTCCGACTCGGGGATTTCTATGAGATGTTCGGTCCGGACGCCTTGACTGCGTCAAAGATCCTCCAGATAACACTTACGTCAAGGGACAAGGGCAAGGCGGAGCCGCTGCCGATGTGCGGCATACCTCATTTCACTTCAGAAAACTATATCGCGAAACTTGTGAAGGCAGGCCACAAGGTAGCGATCTGCGAACAGGTAGAAGACCCAAAGGACGCGAAGGGGATAGTAAGAAGAGAAGTCGTCAGGGTAGTTACGCCGGGGACCTTTCAGCCCGACAACCCCAAGGAGAACAGTTTTATCCTGGGGTTCTTCCGGAAAGAGAATATATTCGGGATCGCCGCCGCTGACATTACGACAGGAGAATTTCTTATCTATGAAACTCACAACAGTCTGGCCGATGAGATAAACAGATTCCAGCCCAAGGAGATCCTTTACCCCCAGAGTTTTAAAGCGAGTTCATCGGACATTGACGACCTCGGCGAGTACTACCTTACCGCCTATGATGACTGGTACTTCGATTACATAGAGGCCTACCGGAAGCTTATCAAGCATTTCAGGGTAGCGTCGCTTGACGGCTACGGCTGCGAGGGAATGATCGTGGCGGTCTCGGCAGCGGGCGCGCTCCTGAATTATCTTGAAGAGACGCAGAAAGACACCCTCACGTTCAGGAAGATAAACGTAATCCGCCGTGAGTCAAAGATGCTTCTGGATGCCGCTACGCTAAGGAACCTTGAGATCACAAAGAACATGCGGAGCGGTGATGTCGAGGGAAGCCTCCTCTGGATAATGGACGAGACACATACCCCGATGGGCGGCAGACTGATAAGAAACTGGCTGATAAATCCACTGCTGGACGCGAAGGAAATAATCGCGAGGCAGGACGCCGTCGCTTCACTCATGGGTGATTCCGCCGGTCTGACAAAAATACAGTCCGGGCTTAAGGGAATATATGATATCGAACGGCTGGCGTACCGCGTCAGCAGCGGCGCGGCCAATGCCAGGGACCTGCTGTCGCTCCGAAGTTCCCTCGAAACCCTTCCTGACATCAAGACTCTGCTTGGCGAATATGATGACAGGACGCTTAAATCGCTTTCGGACCGCATAGACACGTTATCAGAAGTCCGGGCATTAATTGAAGACGCAGTCGCGGACGATCCTCCCATGACGATCAAGGAAGGCGGTCTGATAAAGAAGGGGTTTAACGCGGAGATCGATGAGCTCAGAGAGATAAGCAGCAGCGGCAAGGATTTTATCGCCTCGCTCCAGGCAAGGGAAAGGGAGCGGTCCGGGATATCTTCACTGAAGGTCGGCTACAACAGGGTATTCGGATACTATATCGAAATAACGAAGGCCAATCTCTCCCAGGTACCCCAGGAATATATACGCAAGCAGACCCTCGTCAACGGCGAGCGGTTTATCACTCCCGAACTTAAAGAGTATGAGGCAAAGGTCCTCGGCGCAGAGGAAAGGCTCAATAATCTTGAGTATGAAGTATTCACCAGGTTGAGAAATGACGTTGCCGCCCATGCCGATAAAATGAGACAGACCTC
>JBFLYJ010000303.1:0-4447 GCA_040756635.1 Nitrospirota bacterium | reverse complement strand
AGGACATTGCCCACTATATAGTCAGGGACTCGACATACGGCTCGCTTCCCATGTATTTGAACGGGTGCAGGGGAGGGGAGATAATAGGTGATGTCGATGAACCAAATGGCCGCATGACCATAGACGGCATAAAGGTCACTGTCCTCCGAAAATCGCGCAATCCGAAAGAGCTTGACTGGAAACACCACGGAGTCAATCTTGTCGTTGACACAACCGGACAGTTCAGTGACCCCACGGTTTCAGCGGAACAGCAGAAGGGGTCCCTCAGAGGGCACCTCGAAGCAGGTGCGGGCCGTGTAATACTGTCGGCCCCGTTTAAGATCAAGGACAAGGCCAACAAGGCCAAACCGATGCCTGATGACGCCGTAACCTGCGTAAAGGGTATAAATGAGCATGACTATGATCCTTCGCGGCATAAAATAATTTCAGCGGCCTCATGCACGACAACCTGTCTTTCTCATATGATAAAACCCCTGCTTGACACCATCGGTGCAAAGCGGATACTTACAGCGTCGATGGCCACAGTTCATGCCGCCACCGGTTCACAGCAGGTCCTGGACAGGCTCGCAAAGCCCGGGGCAGCGGACCTCAGGAAGAACAGGGGTATACTGAACAATATTATTCTTACGACAACAGGGGCCGCAAAGGCCCTCGCGCTTGTTCTGCCCCAGATGAAACATATCGGCTTCATGGCCGAATCAGTAAGGGTCCCCATTACTACGGGCTCCCTGATCATTCTCAATGTCAGCATACAGGAGGACGAGACAAAGGCCTCCATAAACAAGGACGTGATCAACGATATATACAGACGCGCGGCTTCATCGCCCGACTGTTATCTTGTTTATACTGATCAGCAGAACGTCTCGGGGGACATCATCGCTATGCCTAAGGCGGCCGCGATAATTGAGGGCCACGAGACGCACACCCGCACTGCTGAGGTGAGTGTCGATATCGAGAGACTTACCGGCCTGAGGAAGGAGCATCTTGAAGATTTAAAGGACACTGAAGTCAAAATACACCTGACGCAGGCTGTCATTTACGGGTGGTATGACAACGAGATGGGAAACTACGTCCATATGCTCGGTGAACTGACCAAATACGTGGCGGAGTCGTAATAATAAGTGACGTATAAAGAAGTTGAAGACCAATAGACATGGTGACGTTATTTTTATGATAAAAACAGTGATTGTCATTCCCCGGCTTGATCGGGGAATCCAGTATTTTTAAGTTAAGCTGGATGCCCGCTTACTACATAATGTAAAATATCTTTCTTATGACAATGCTGGCTTTATCATTTGCCTCTTACCTTTTCGCCCTGTGGAAAAGGCCTATCCTGTATGTAGGGGTTGTTCTTCAGACGGTGTATATATTTTCGAGGGGCGCTGATCTCGGCAGGCTTCCGCTTGTCGGGCCGCATGATACACTTGTCTTTCTTTCCGCGTCCATGTCCGCCTTTGCCGCTGCCTTCGCATTTACTTTAAAAGAACGCGGCCGGTTTTTGTTCTCTGTTGCGGTCATTGCGGCGGTACTTACCGCCTTCGCCATGACAACCCCGCAGCAAAACTCTCCTCTCCCGCCGGTACTGAAAACATTCTGGTTTGAATGCCATGTCGTACTGGCATTCATGTCTTACGCGCTGTTCGGGGTTGCGGCTGTTTTCGGGGGGGTGTATCTCAAAGACAGGCAGAGCTCTTCTGAAGGACTCGGATACAGGGCTGTCCTGATCGGCTACTGCCTTTTCGCTTTGTCGATGATATTCGGCGGAATCTGGGCTTATCTTGCCTGGGGTACCTACTGGGTATGGACACCGAAGGAGCTGTGGACCAGTATCCTGTTTGCCTACTACAGCTTTTACCTTCACGCGAGACTGCGCCAGTGGTGGACAGGCGGTCCTATGGCCGTTCTCGGCATAGCGGGTTTCGCGATAACCATGTTTACCTATTTAGGGGTCAGCCTGCTCATGAAGAGTTCGCACAGTTTCTGATGGCTATATTTAAATACATAGTGAATTTCTTTCTTTCCCTCAGGACTTCATTGTGGCTTCTTGGGGTATCTCTAATCATGCTCCTTGCAGGGGCGTTTATTATGCCTGCCAGCGATGAGTTTCAATCGCTTCACTCAACTCCCCTGTTTGAATGGATATTTAACCAGCCGCTTCGAATAACATGGTGGCTCTGGACTTTAATAGGCATACTCGCCGTCCTTGCCGTCAATACGCTGTTCTGCAGTGTTGAATCCGTATTCAGGAAGGGGAAAGTGACTCAGTGGCTGCTGCTGATCTCTCCCCAGATAATACACGCGGGATTTCTGTTTGTCCTGCTGGCGCATTTATTAAGCGGCATCGGCGCTTCACAGAAGATGGCCGCGGCGGCCGAGGGTTACGTGATCAGTATATCCGAAGATAATACCGTGTTACGGGTAAAAGAAATTAATATGGATTTCGACTCTTATGGATACCTGACCTCATGGGACGTCAGTGTGGAATATCTGTCAGACGGTGAGTTACTTTACAGCGATGTCATCAGACCTAACCAGCCTTCCACAAGGATGGGTTTCAATATTAATGTAAAAGACCTCAGGCCTTATCCTGTTGAGGCCGTGCTCTTGCAGATAAACAGGGAGCCAGGGGCCTTGTGGGCCTTGATCGGGGGCATCCTGTTCACCGTGGGAATTGTAACCTTGATCCTTCTGAAGATCAGAATGGAAAAATAGCCGGAGAGTTAAGTAACCCGCGGCGGCCTTATCGCTTATTTAATTGACAGTCAGGTTAATTGCAATTAATATTGGATTAATAATACAGCAGGAACATTATGGGGAACAGTTACAAAACATACGCCGAGCTTGTGAGAGAACTGGAACAGATGCGCCGTAAAGTCCAGGAAGTGGAGGACTGCAGAATCGAGTTCCTGAACATACAGGAGAAATACGAAAGACTGCTGGATTCCGCACCCGACGCCCTTGTATTCGTGAATAATGACAATAAGATTGTCCAGGTCAATGCGCAGTTTGAAAAACTATTCGGATATGATCACGGAGAGGTCATAGGAAGAGACCTTGATATATTGCTGCCTGACCGGTTCAGGGAAAGACACCGCGGTTATGTTGCGGCTTTTTTTAAGACCCCAACGGTCCGTCCGATGGGAAGCGGCATTGAAATCTATGCCAGGAAGAAGAACGATGAAGAATTCCCCGTGGACATCAGTCTCAGCCTGCTGCATACGGATGTTGAAATGCTGGTCTCATCCGCTATCAGGGACATTACCAAACGGAGGCAGGCGGAGGAACAGATTAAGCTGAATTTCATAATCCAGAGCACATTGAATTCGATGCTGAAGATATCTCTGGAACCTCTTCCTCTGGAGGTGCAGTTTCAAAGGATCCTGGATTTTATACTTTCCATTCCGCACCTTTCTCTCCAGTCCAGGGGTGCCATATACATAATAGAAGACGATCCCGGCACTCTCATGCTGAAGGCGCACAGGGGGTTTCCCAGCCCGGAACACCTGCCGTGCCAAAGTATCCCTCTTGGGAAGTGTCTTTGCGGGCAGGCGGCGGAACAGTCTGAAACCGTTTATGCAAATCATGTAAATGACCGGCATGAAATTCAGTGTAATGAGGGGCTCCCTCACGGGCATTACTGCCTGCCGATAAAATCGGGTGAAAAGGTCCTCGGCATTATCAATGTCTACGTGAAAGAGGGACACAAACGGAGCAGCGGGGAGGAATCCTTTCTTGCGTCGGTGGCGAGTACATTAGCGGGTATTATTCAGCACAACCGGACCGAACACGAAAAGGAACATCTGCAGGCACAGCTGGCACAGGCTGAAAAGCTTGCTGCGTTAGGCAGGTTCACCGCTAACGTGGCACATGAGATCCGCAATCCATTGACCGCCATCGGGGGATTTGCCAGGAGACTGGACAAAGTAATAGCTGAACGGACAAAAGAAAAGGAGTATGCCAGTTTCATCATATCCGAGGTGGCAAGGCTGGAAGGAATTCTGAAAAATGTCCTTACTTTTTCCCGTGACGTAACGCCTCAATTGGAGGAATATGACATTCATGAAATCATTGACAGGGTATTGAAATTGAAGGAGGAAATCTGCAGGGAGAGATCAGTAACAATTCATAAATCTTATGGTGAGTTGCCTGTCGTGTTGATTGACAATGCCCAGCTGCACGAGGCTGTTGAAAATCTGGTATTAAATGCGATCGATTCGATGCCTGAGGGCGGATCGCTGACTGTCAGTACCAATAAAGAGGTCCGTGACGGGATACCTTATGTTTATGTAAGCGTTCACGACTCTGGGAAGGGCATACCTGAAGACAAGCTTAACCTGATTTTCGAACCTTTCTATACGACGAAGGTCGCTGATAAAGGCACCGGACTGGGTCTTTCTATAACAAAGAAAGTCGTTGAGGATCACGGGGGTTTTATGAAAGTGATAAG
>JBFLYJ010000302.1:0-4462 GCA_040756635.1 Nitrospirota bacterium | reverse complement strand
GCTCGTACCATTACCTGAAAAACGCAAGTTCAGTATTTCTCCCGTAATCAGCTGATCGATAAAATTATTTATCTCGGACGGGAGGAATTCTCTCCTGTCCAGCCCCATGATATTGCCTTCATCAAGCCTGAAAATCTCCAGGCCCTTTTTGTTGCACTGCACGATCGATCCCCCGGGATCGATTCCCATGACCCCGACAGGCAGCGCGTCAAGGATGTTTTGGGAAGCGGTGAGTATCCTGTTCTGGAACATCAGCTCGGAGGTCCTTTCATCGACGAGTTTTTCGAGATTAGAATTGATTTCCAGGAGTTCCGTATTGGCCGCTTCCAGCTGAGCCGTGAGCTCTACGTTCCTTTGTTTTGTAAAGTAATGCTCAAGGGCATGGGATATAGTGATTTTCAGTTCATCATCATTCCATGGTTTAGGTATGAACTTATAGATTTTACCTTCATTAATGGCCTCGACTATTGCCGCGGTGTCGGCATACCCGGAGAGTACGATCCTCACCGTGTCGGGCCGTATTTTATAGACTTCCTTCAAGAAGTCTACGCCGTTCATCTTCGGCATCCTGAAATCCGATACTACCAGCTGCAGATGTCCGGTGTTCCTGAGCAGGTCCAGGCCCTCCTCGCCTGAAGTCGCTGTCAGGATTTCGTAATCCGTGTCGAGAAAAAGTCTCTCCAGTGATTTGAGAACGCTTTTTTCGTCATCTACGCACAATATCCTTACGTCTTCGTTCATTCCTGCTTGCCCTCCGTGACTGGAATCTTTATGTTGAAAACGGTCCCTTTTCCAACTTCGCTTTCAACGTTTATTTCCCCCCTGTGTTTTTTGACTATGTCATACGCGATGCTCAGTCCCAGCCCCGTCCCCTGGCCGACGGGTTTTGTCGTGAAGAACGGGTCGAATATCCTGTTCAGTTTTTCTTCCGGTATCCCGCTTCCCGTGTCTGATATGGATACATGTATCGTCCCGTTTTCATCCCGCGTCTTTATCCGGATTATCCCCTGCTTTTCTATCGCCTGCGCCGCGTTTACCAGCAGGTTCATAAATACCTGATTGAGCTGCTGCGGATAGCATTTGACCGGAGGTAGTTCTCCGTACTCTTTTTCTACGGTGGTCTTGTATTTCAGTTCGTTCCAGACGATGTTCAATGTGCTTTCAATGCATTCATTGATATCGGCCGGTTTATACTCGGCCTGGTCGACCCTGGAGAATGTCTTGAGGTTCTGGACGATTTTCTTCACGCGTTCAGCGCCCTCCTGTGACTCCTCTATTAATTTGCCGACGTCTTCGACCACGTAATCCAGCTTTAATTTTTTTCGGATATCATTGAGCCCTGCTGTCACTTCCTCTGATTCAAAAGAGGCCAGGGCCTCGGCCTGGGCGTTTATATAATCGGTGAATTTGCCGACGTATTTATCGAGGGTGCCGAGATTGCTTGTGATAAAGCCCATGGGATTATTGATCTCATGGGCCACCCCGGCGGCAAGCTGTCCTATGGAGGCCATCTTTTCCCTCTGCAGTATCTGCGCCTGGGTTTCCTTAAGCTCCGAATATGCGTTTTCAAGCTCGCGGTTTCTGACCTCAAGCACGTGCATCATGTTATTGAACTGTTCCCCTATCTGGTAGATGGGGTCCGAAGTGGCTATCCGGTACACTTCGCATACGGAACAGTTTCCGTACTTGTTCGCGAAAGTGCCCTGAACCTGTCCGCCGCAGTAAGTGCCCGCGACCTGCCAGCATCTCGTGACCTCTTTCCCATAGCACGGACAATCTACTTTCGTGCAGTTTTTTAATTCATAGCATCTGCCCAGGTAAGGATTATCAAGCCTGATGCTCGTGTCGGTGCGCGAGGTGACGTTCTGGATGAGACTGGATATTTCGTTCAGGGCGTTCTGGAGTTTTTCCCTGTTTTGCTCTATTTCCCGGTTGGATTGCTCCAGTTTGGCGTTGATCTGCTTGACTTCGGTGGTTTCGTGCAGCGTTATAACGGCGCCGGCGAATTCCGCCGCGCTGTTTTTATACGGATATGAGCTGAGATTGAACCACCTTCGTGTGGATTTGTGATAAAGCTCTATGCTTCCGGCATAAAAAGCTACGGTTTCAAGCCCGCTCTCGCTCATTACCGATTCCCAGTCCCGTCCAACGAGGTCCTCGGGGGTTTTGTGCGTCAGTTGCAGCAGGGCTTTATTGAATCTCTTGATTACTCCTTCCATATCTGTGAGTATTATCATGTCACCGACACAGTTCATGGTGTTTTCCCATTCCTGCTTGCCTGCCTCCACCTGGGTGAAGAGGATGCTCAAATCTTCATGTTCTTTAACAAGCAATTCCTGCGCGCAAAGCAGCGAATCCTGAATTTCCCTGTAGTCGCTTATGTCTCTCGAAACCTGCAGGACGCTCCTGATATCGCCGTCGGCGTCCGTGACCGGGGTGAATTTTGAGTCCCACCACACTGTCTTGCCTTTACTAGTCACAGTTTGAAACTGTATGGAGACATTCTCTCCTTTTATGGCCAGTGAGAAGGCATTCTCAACCGCGGTCCTGTTTACAGTAATGCCGGTCATGAAGTTCGTGCCGATGATATCTTCCTGGCGGGTTATATCATTCAGAGCACAGCCGGCCGGATTCATGCTGATATAAAGACCTTCAGTTGAAATATTGCACATGCAGTCCTGGGAACTGTCTATAAATGAGCGGAAGTAATTCTCAGATGATTTTAGGGTATCGTCCTTCCATTTGTGTTCCGTGACGTCTTCCGCGGTACAGATCATGCCGTCGAACTCTCCGTCCCTGAGTTTCGGGACCAGCCAGCCGGAGCGGTAGCCCTGGCGTCCCGACAATGTCACGACAGGGACCTCTTCATAACGGACCGGCTTTAATGCCGCTTTTGCCTCCAGATAATAGGGAGTGAAGTACTTTCTGACCTCATCGGAAAAGCCTGACAATACATTGCGGCCGACAATTTGATCAGACGGCATGTCTTCTATGACCGCCATACCGGGATTAGTGTAATAGATAATATCATTTTTGTCGGAAGTCCAGACGCCTACGGCAAGGTTATCCAATATACCCTGATAGAAGTCCTCATTGGCTTGGGGCAGCGCTGACTGAATATGGCAATCCGCTCTCACCTTGCCATTCTCCGTATCCCGGCGGTGCGATTGCTTCTGTTCGGCTTTCTGCTGATTCCCGGTATTCTTATTGCCGCCGTATGCATCCTCGTAAATATGTTCCCCCAATTTAAACTTCTCCTTCAACGGGTATCTTTAATGTGAAAACCGTACCGTTTCCGACTTTGCTCTCGACCCTGATGTCTCCCTTATGCTTCTTTACTATGTCATAGACTATGCTCAGACCGAGCCCCGTTCCCTGACCGACCGGTTTTGTCGTATAAAACGGATCAAAGATCCTGCCTAACTTGTCCTCGGGGATCCCGCTGCCTGTGTCCGATATCGACACATTTATTGACCCGTCTCCATTCCACGTCCTGATCCGGATGGTCCCCTGCTTTTCTATCGCCTGGGCGGCGTTCACAAGAAGATTCATGAATATCTGGTTGAGCTGCTGCGGATAGCACTTGGTCATAGGCAGAGGGCCGTATTCTTTCTCGACCGTCGTCTTGTATTTCAGCTCGTTCCAGACAATGTTCAGGGTGCTTTCAATGCACTCATTGATATCTGCCATCTTATGCTCCGCCTGGTCGACCCTTGAAAAGGTCTTGAGGTTCTGGACTATCTTCTTTATCCTTTCGGCCCCTTCGATTGACTCATTGATAAGCTGTCCGACATCCTCAATCACGTAATCCAGTTTCAGCTTTTTCCTGGTATCATTCAGTACAGCGGTCACCTCGTCCGCCTTCAAGGACTCCAGGGCGAGCGACTGGGCGTCGATATATTCGGTCAGCTTGTCAACGTATTTGCCCAGGGTCCCGAGGTTGCTTAATATGAACCCCGTGGGATTGTTGATTTCGTGCGCCACCCCGGCAGCGAGCTGGCCGATAGAGGCCATCTTTTCGCGCTGCAGTATCTGCGCCTGGGTGTTCTTGAGCTCCGAATATGCGTTCTCAAGCTCACGGCTTTTCACCTCAAGGACATGCATCATGTTATTAAAGTGCTCGCCTATCTCATAAATGGGGTCTTTCGTGGCTTCTTTGAATACTTCGCACGACGAGCAGTTATTGTATTTTTGCGCGAAGGCACCCTGGACCTGCCCACCGCAGTACGTCCCCGCGATCTGCCAGCACCGCATGGGCTCTTTTCCGTAACACTCACAGTCCTTTTTTGAGCAGTTCTTCAGCTCATGGCATTTTTTCAGATTGTCGCTTGAAAGCCTTATGCTCGTGTCCGTCTGCCTGGTGACGTTCTGCATCAGCGAGGATATCTGGTCAAGCGCATTCTTCAGTTTTATCCGGTCTTCATTTGTCTTCCTGCTGTAGCTTTCGAGTTCCGCGGTGATT
>JBFLYJ010000301.1:0-4464 GCA_040756635.1 Nitrospirota bacterium | reverse complement strand
AGGACTTAAATTTTGCACCGCTCTTGAGGGTCCCGATAATAAGATTTTCAGGCTTCTGTATCGTCACATCGGACACTTCATCCTGCTGGACCTTCAGCATAAAGTCCGAAAAAACCATCTCTTCATTCGGTTTGGATGTTTCCAGAAGGTTAAAAACCAGGATCATCATTAATCCGAACAGGACCCATATAATAATGCTCTTATACAATAGCTATTCCTCCTGACCCATAAAGATTAACATATTTGCTTTTGTCTTGCCAATGCTTCCCGTCCATGGGGCCATTTTAAATATGCCGTACAGGGCGCCGGCCGGCATATGCATACTATCGGCTTAATACTATCAAAAGGAAACCTGCGAATATGATTATCCCTCCCACCGTCTTTTCGGCCATCTTTTCTTCCCTGAACAGAAAATGACCGTACATTATACTGAAGAGCAGGCTCGTCCTTTTCACGGATATCATGTACGCGACATTGGTCATGCTCATGGCAAGCATATGGAAGAGGATCATCACGGAATACGTTATTCCTATCGCCGCAAGCGGTCCGATGTCCTTCCTGGTTATCGCGAGACGGCCCCTGGTTTTGTACAGAGCTATTGGTGTAAACAGGAGCGTAAGGAGAATAAAATACAGACTCCCGAAAAATACAGGTGATGAGTTCGTGATCGCCATCTTCCCCAGCGAGGAGGTAATGCTGTAAATCAGGGCGACTCCGATCATCATCATCGACCCTTTTTCCCTGAATATCGCCTTTACCGGACCAAGAAGAGAGTTACTTGCCTTATGAATGTTCAACGTATAGCTGCCTGACGCGATCAGAAATATTCCTATGCCTCCGGTCAAGGAAACTTTTTCTCCAAGGAGCACGTAAGACACAAGAATGATAAACAGCGGTGTCAACGCGAGAAAAGGCATGGTAAGGCTGATAGGGGAGACCTTCAACGCCCTGGTGTAGAGGATAATGGCTATCGTCTCAAAAGGCAGGCCGATCAGAACGGCGGTCCAGAATGTTTTGTTGAGCGGAGGTATTTCAATAAAAAGCAGGCTGCCCGCCAGGAGCGGTAGGGAAAAAAGCAGTCTGGCCCAGGCGACAAAATACTCGTCCCTGGAGGATAGCGCCCGCTTGGTCAGGGCATCGCTCGTCGCAAGCATGACCGCTGTCAACAACGCATAAATGATCCACATAACTTTAAAGCAAAAAGCGGGAAGCCGGAAGCGAATAACTTCGAATACCGCAGCCTCCCGTTATTACTTTCAATCGATCCCGTAATCCTTGATCTTTGTCAGGAGTGTTTTATAGCTGACCTTGAGTATCTCGGCGGCCCTGGTCTTGTTTCCGTGAGTGCTTTCGAGGGCCTTTCTGATCCGGAGGGTCTCGGCCGCGCGAAGTGCTGTATGGGCTGCCTCCTCAAGCGTTCCCTCCATCGGGATGTTCATCAGCATCGCGCCGGGGTCGGTGGAAGCGACCAGCAGCAGATGTTCCTCCGTGATCGTCTCTCCTTCACACAGGATCATCGCGCGCTCTATGACATTCTCAAGCTCCCTCACATTGCCTTTCCAGTAATAGTTTTTCAGGGCTTCCATTGCGGTCGGGCTGACGTGTTTAGGAGGAGTGTTCATTCCGGCAGAAAACGCTGCTATAAAGTGCCCGGCCAGCACGGGTATATCTTCCTTTCTTTCTCTCAGGGGAGGGACTGTTATCGGAAAGACACTCAACCTGTAAAAGAGATCTTCCCTGAATGTATTCCCGGCAACAGCGGCCTCAAGGTCCCTGTTGCTGGCGGCTATGATACGTATATCTACCTTTATGGGACTTGAGCCCCCCACCCTGTCTATCTCCGATTCCTGAAGCGCCCTCAGGACCTTGGCCTGAAGCCCCAGGTCCATCTCTCCGATCTCGTCAAGAAAGACCGTCCCGCGGTCCGCCAGTTCAAGCTTACCCGGCTTCTTTTCGTCAGCTCCTGTAAACGACCCCTTTTCATGTCCGAAAAGCTCTGATTCAAGAAGCTCCTTCGGTATCGCCGCGCAGTTAATCGTTACAAAGGGGCGGTCGCTCCTCGGGCTTAAATCATGTATCGCCTTCGCAAAGAGCTCCTTCCCAGTGCCGGACTCACCAAGCAGGAGAACTGTTGTTTTTGTTGAAGACACCTTGCGGATATTCTCCGCGACCTTCATCATTCCGGGGCTCCTGCCGATGATATCAGGCATCCCGGTATGCTTAGATAAAGAGTCCTTCAGCAGGATGTTTTCGGTGACGAGTCTCCGGTTTCCAAGTGCCCTGTCTATGAGTAACTGCAGATGGTCCGTATCAAGGGGTTTAGTGATGAAATCGAACGCGCCGAGTTTCATCGCCCTGACCGCGGTCTCGACAGACCCAAAGGCGGTCATCACGATCACTGGCACCAGCGGGTTCTCCTCTTTTGAGGCCTTAAGCACCTCTATGCCGTCTTTCTTCGGGAGTTTCAGATCAGTCAGCACCAGATCAGCTCTGCTGTCCCTTACTCTTTTGATCCCTTCACCGCCGTCCTTCGCGATGATGACCTCGTAACCCGCCTGTTCCAGAGTCTCCTTGAGCATCTGCGCCATCGACTCTTTGTCTTCAACGATGAGGATCCGTTCCATAATATTAATCTTAATAAATCCGGTTCATTGTGATAGTTTTCATTTTACTAAATTATACTAAATCAGTCCCGCTTTTATTACTTCGGCAATTAAATACTAGAAAGCCGTCATTCCCGCGAAGGCGGGAATCCAGTCAAGTGAAATAGATCCCCGTTATCACGGGGACTGGTCTAATCCAATAAAGTTTCAACCGCTTGACTCGCTTGAACAGCTTGAACGGTTAAACGGCTCAATCGGCTGGAACAGTTCAAGCTATTGAAACGGTTCATATGAAAGGGGACAGGTATAAACGAGATAAGTCAGCCGGAGCCGGGCAAGAAGAAGATCGGGTTTCTGAGGTTATGAAATAATCGGATAGCTTGCAAGTGCGGAAGTGCGCTTTAATTGTGATAGTAATTAGTGGCTGTGGTTTCCGGAGGGTGCTGAAGACTGGAGACCGGGCACCCCTTCTTTTCTAAAATCAAAGACCTGACACTGGGCGCTCTTAACCTAAGCGGAAGGCCGTGACTCCTTTTACTTTTTAGGCAGGTCTAAACTGTACATGCTTTTCTAAACTTTCTCACATTATTCAACAATAAGCAGGATAATAAATGGAGATAATGGGAATACATCAAAAAGAAAGACCTGACTCTCATTTCCTATCTTTGTTTACCTTCCCTTTTTCTAGAAACTTTTACAACAGACCGACGCTTATGCGAGCCCTCAGAATATAATCCATCACTTTTTACGGTGGTTGGCTTGCGTTGATTTATTAACAAAGGCGATGAATTCTTAGACTCACGTTTTTTGCTACAGCCGTTTTGACCGCTAAAACAGGTAGATAGCTTATTGTGCAACAAAGGTTCCGATTGAGCTGTATCTCTATAATAATAATTAAGATGAAAATGTATCTTATTAGAAACCCATTTCTTAGGTACGTCCGCTACGAACTTGTTATAATCTTCCGATATCAAGTTAAGTGTGACATCACTTTGTTCACGCGGGGCTGGAAGATTTTTGAAAGACTCAAATTGAGGAGCATTGAGACGCTCATTAAAGCCGGGCCTGTTAGAAACAGCCCTGTAATAACTTTCGAGGTTATAAGCCAATGCACAAGTAATAATGTCGTTGGATCTCTCAATCTTAAAAAGTCGCCTGCTCTGCATTTCATCCAAACTATATCCATTGCTGCCGACTTCGGGTAACCTTCCCCACTCTTGAACCAAATCACAATATGCCAATAAAAAAGGCAATGGAAACTTTTCAAATTCAAACAATTCTTTCATATTATTTAATGCACCACGAAAGGTGTGATGTAATGAAATCGCAAGAGCCGCTTCCCAAAATATAGGCTCCCGAATGGCATTTTTTTCAATGGTTAGAAGCATAACAGCCCCAAAAAGAGCATGTTCTTTACTGTTATGGAAGGCATTCCTGAAGGCGCCGATAATTGCTGGCTTCTTCGAGTCTTCCACTTCCAGTCGCTTGATCAGCATGCCCTCCAATCTGTTAAGAATATAATGATGAATATCATCTAGCCCTTGTCCCAAATCGATATAACTAAGAAATTTTTTATTGTCTTTCGGTTTACTTAGGGAATAAAACATGATTTTCAAAAAGGCATCCAGCCATTTATCTATCTTTTCCACCGGATATGCCATGTCATGGAGGATTGATGCGATGAACCACGCCCTCAGAATATTGTTATCATTAACTTTCGCTGAGTTTTGGTCATAATCCACACACTGCCCTCGATATATCT
Organism: Nitrospirota bacterium; assembly: GCA_040756635.1. Taxonomy (GTDB): domain Bacteria; phylum Nitrospirota; class Thermodesulfovibrionia; order UBA6902; family UBA6902; genus UBA6902. The sequence continues at coordinate 99 of JBFLYJ010000301.1, read as the reverse complement.
TATCAATGGTATCTATATCATAAAGATTAATTATTATATATCCGAGCAAGAATGTGTGAAATTGATGAAAATAATGATCTCTATAAAACTCAATGTTGT
>JBFLYJ010000300.1:0-4466 GCA_040756635.1 Nitrospirota bacterium | reverse complement strand
AGGCGCTGAACAAGCTCTTTGAGATGAAGAAGAAGCTGGCGGACGGGAAAGAGAAGAAGGGGTGAAGGGTCCGAATCTCATTTGTTTTGAAGTAATCCACTGCAGTTGTCACGGATAAAGACGCTTCGCTTATCACTTTGAATATCACTTCCAATCGATTTATTTTCAGACCTTCAGAATAATGAGATGGGGGGGCGTAGCAGTGCCCCAGATCCATTGTCGTGACACAGATTTTTCTTGCTTTTCGGCCAGCTTCTTAAGTAAAATTTTTGTACGCTCTTATATATTCCCTGAAAATCAGAGTCAATGTGGGGAACAATGCGGCATCCGGATGGGCTTAATTTAAAATTAATAAAAATTAGTGAGTTAGAAGGAATTATTTTTCAATATTGTGCTATACAGAAAGAGATAATATTGGACTATGCAGAAGGAGGCATATTGAATATGCCTCCTTCTGTCTAATATCTGTTATACATTAGCACCTTAAACGGATTTTAATTTATGGACAAATTGGAGTTCCTTAAATATTCAGTTGATTACATTGAAAATAAAATAAATAGAGTCGATAACAAAGCCAATATACTCATTGCTATTGAAGCTGGTTTATTCGGGATATCCACTTTTCTAATGGACAAGCTTTTTTTATCAAAAGATAAATATGTATGTGAGAGCATTCTATTTCTTTCTATATTGTTTCTGCTTACTACAATAATTATTGGATACTTATTACAAACATTAAGACCAAGCACTAATTATTTGTCACACCGTGCTGGAATTATTTATTATTCCGAAGATGATCGTCTGATGTGGCCAACTAAGAGATCCTTTGACAAAGAACGCTTTAAACAGATGACCGAAAATCTTAATGATAAAAATATTATGGACGAACTAAATTCGAGTCTCTTCGTAGCTCATCAATTAGTGACAAAGAAATATAGTGCATATCGAACGGCTGTTTTATTAACAAAATATCAATTGATTATTACCTTGATTGGACTTATTCTTTTCTTAAAGGCTTATTAAATGAGTCGATTGTATACATGGGTGTGGGAGCCAAAGAATGCATAACCATGCGCTACCTTTAGACGATCAGGACGTTATAAGTAAAAAAAAGAAGGACGAATAACATGACATTTGAGATTTGGATTACATACGTAGCAACTGTATTTATATTTTTATTATCTCCAGGTCCAAGTCATCTTTTTATGTTATCAACAAGTCTATCCCATGGTTTTAAAAAATCATGGGCTACTGGTGCCGGAGATTTATCGGCTCACCTGTGGCAGATAAGCGTCGCCTCGATTGGATTGGTAAGTTTTATTTATGCATTTCAGAATTTATTCATAATCATAAAATGGGCTGGCGTTGTATTCCTCGTTTATTTAGGCATTTCTCAGTTCATGAAAAAGAGTACTGTTATTAAACGTTCACAGGATAACAAACAAAGCCTCATGTCATTTTTCTGGAAAGGATTTGTTACGTCTTCTGCCAATCCAAAAGCGGTTGTTTTCTTTGCTGCGTTATTTCCTCAGTTTATTAATACATCAGAACCAACTACCCATCAATTTGCTGTTTTGGGACTGACTTACATATTTATTGATGGCTGTTTCTTAATGTTCTACGGATCTTTTGCGGATTGGCTGTCAAAACGTTTTGAAAAGCATATAGACAAATATTTAAACAAAATATCTGGATCATTGCTTGTTGGATCAGCTATATTGCTTGGACTAAAGGACATTAAAGATGTTCGTTGACAGCAACTTAAAAAATGAGCGAACGAGTACATAGGTAACAGAATCTTCTAGGTACATGGGTAACACTTTTTGCCTATAATTTGGGCAAGGAGGTGGAGCCTATGCCCTGGAGAGGAGTTGTCATAATGGATCAAAGAGCCTGCCTGCCGGCAGACAGGTTCGTTTCATATCGGAGTATCTGGAGAGGTATTTTCCAATAGCGGAGATGTGCAGGCAGTTAAATATCAGCAGAGTCTCAAAGAAGGGGATAAAGAAGGTGAACACGCTGTGACTGTTGCACTGCATTTTGCATAATCTGCGCAAAGCACAGATATTGTTATGAACAGAAAATTAATGAAACATTTCAGTGCCATAATTATTTTGCTTTTATTTTTATCCGCAATTGTATCTGCGGAATCCAAAGAAGAGAAAGAGGAATTGTATTATGGTATTCTGGCCGGATCGTATGATGTGATAGGCCGCTATCCGGATTCCAGCCTGACATATACTGGAAAGATCATTTTAAAGAACTCCGGGGAGGTGTTTGAAGTCATTCGTAATATCAATGATAAGACGATAAAGGGCACCGGGAAAATCGAAACTGCGTCAGCTGACAGGACAAAGGTATTAAGAGTTCGTTTTACGGAGAACAATAAAGCGTATGAGGCAACTTATATTATAGGCATGGACCTGGATAACTATGGGAGGCTGACCGGATATATATATTTGAAGGACGGGGATACAAAACAGGCGGGTTTAGAGGCGTTATTCAGCGATCATGTGTACAATAAATAAGTTATTTAGCGATCTCATGTCGGGTAAGGGGTAAGTGAGCCCCTGAATTTTGGGTTCCGCACATAAGAGGGGACTTACTTTGCAGGCTCGTTATACGAGTTAAAATGATAGAGATAGAGCAAGGTAAGCCCCATAATAAACATAGGTGACGACTACAGACTGGATTCCCGCCTTTCATCATTCGCAGCGCTACGGAGAACGGGACACGAGAAAGACGTCTTCTTCAAAATCCCCATTGATCATTTTAGGTCTGTGAAGGAGTACGAGCGTTAAGAATTAAAAACTGTTTGAGTCCCGATTTATCGGGACGAGTTTTTTTAATTCAGCGAGTATGACCAGAGCGGACCGTTAAAAAATGATCACGGGGCGCATTTTCTTGGTTCGTTCTTTTTTGCGGAAAAAAGAATGAAACCGTCGTGCGGGGTCGGAACCCCGCGTCCAATATTTTTACATTACAAACACCACAAGGGGACAAAGTGCGGAAGTATGTAGGTTCAAAAGCAGACTGGATTCCCGCCTTCGCGGGAATGACGACTACTTCAGAACCCCAGTTGGTTACTTTCTTATCCGGCATAAGAAAATAACTCCGCCGGAAGGGCAATCCGGGGTTTGGGGCAGAGCCCCATTTATACATTCAGTCGATAATTCTGTTTACAGGTATCGTAAACACTACTATTGACTAATACAATTTTCACACATAGCTGAACAAGTGATGCGGTCTTCTACGGCCGTATCTCAACGGCCGTACCGTTCGGCACTAATTTGTCTATTTCCTCTATTTCCTCGTTGGTAACGGCGATGCATCCTTTTGTCCAGTCGACTCTTGCGTGAAAATCCATGGCCCAGGAAAATCCATTCTTAATGCCGTGGATCATAATATCTCCGCCCGGAGAAACACCGAGTTCTTTTGCCCGCTTTTTGTCCTGTTCATTGGGATAGGAAATATGAAGAGACAGATGATATCCGCTGTCCCTGTTTCTCGAATCGATGACGTAGTTGCCTTCCGGGGTCTTGTTATCACCCTGTTTTTCCTTGGGACCGTCCGGGTTCCCTCCCAGGGCAATGTTGTAGCTTTTGATTACCGTATCGTTTGAGAACAGCGTCAATCGTCTTTCCTTCTTTTCAATGAGAATCCTGTCCGCGGGTCTGCTGCGGAACGCGGCAACCTCTCTTTCCAGTCTGACGATCTCATTCTCTTTGCTCCTGACCTCCTCTTCAAGCCCTTCAATCTTTTTCCGCAGTCCAATAATTTCCTCCCCTCCGTTATTGACTTCCTGCCGGAGGGTCTCTATCTGTTTCTGGAGCGTACCGATCGTTCTGTCTTTAAAGATGACATTATTGATCTGGAATATCATCATCTCACTGTCCTTCCTGTACCGGCTCTCAGGATAATCCTTTAAGAGGCTCTCAAAACATTCCAGGGATTTCTGATAGTCTTTCTGCTCATTCCCGGGATACGCATAAATAATACCCATTTCGAAAAGCGCCCTGTCGCCCGCAGCAGGATATTTTTCAGTAATCATATGATATTTGCCCAGAGAGGAATTGTAATCGCCCTGGTTGAAAAGATCGGTTGCTTCTTTGAAGGTCGACTTTGACTGATATCCCTGACTAAAGTGGCTGCATCCGGGTATAAGAATTGCCGTTATCAGGATCCAGACAAAGAAGAAAAGCTGATGCCTGACTGACATAATCTGCTTTTTGACTCTATCATTCATAATATGTCTGATGGTCGCGGTACCATTTCTCTTTCTAATATGTACAAAACGTACGCCACATTATAATGAAATTCCTAAATAGATAAAAAAAAATATAAAAGATCAAAGATGCGGAACAAGACCATTAAAGATTCTCCTCCTTATTTTTTAAGCATGTATGTCCGGACTTACATTAAATTTAACCGGACACTTCCGGTCCTTGCTGTTTGATTTAGAGGAA
>JBFLYJ010000030.1:0-15040 GCA_040756635.1 Nitrospirota bacterium | reverse complement strand
GCAACAATAACGGGTGTCGGAAACGCGACAAAAATACCGAGCAGATCGACACTGTATTGTACGGGCTGCAGTTTCACGTTATCTGTCGTAGACGGAGGCAGTTCCGGAGATCAAATATACATAGAGATAGACGGCGGCAGCTTCTTCAGTTCACCCGGAGGTCTCAAGTCTCTGGACTCAGGCGGACTTACAGTAATAGGAGAATAAATACAGACTAATTTGAAGGAGGGTAATTCCCATGATCAAGAAAAAGCTTTTAACGTTGTGCATCTTCCTGTTCTGCATTATGTGTCTTTCCGTGCCGGGCGCGATGGCATCGTCCGGTGCCAGCATATTGTATTCAGAAACGAATATTGGGGGCGGGCTCTGGCAGTATGACTATACGTTCAACAATACGTCTGATGCGGGCGAGTACCTCTTCAGTGTATTCTTTACGTTTGCGCAGGATACGTCATTTACGAAGATAGCACTGCCTGCCGGATGGGACGGGATTTTATGGGACGGAAACACCTGGACCACATCTTTTACAGACACGTATTCGACTGATCCTTTATATGATATAGCAGCCGGGAATTCCCTTGGAGGGTTTTCCTTTAAGGTAGACTACAGGGCCGGCAATATTGCCTATGACGCTTATTTCAGTGACGATAGCATCGTTAGTGGCACCACGGCCCCGGTTGCTCCTGAGCCGGTAAGTTCAATACTTTTTGCTGTCGGAGGAGGGACCCTCTTGCTAAGACGCTTCACTAAAATCAATGGGTAGAATGTCCGCGGAAGTTGCTTAAATACTCTGCAGGGATTAAAACCCCTGCACAGGCGTGGGAGTGAATGTCAGGATGAATATCAGGAGCGACAGCCACCCGATCAGCTTCCGGCCCCTGTTCAGCTGGATGTGAGGGTATACGACCGGAGGATGTCTGTATCCGAGAAAGATCATCAGGACGGCCCAAATCAGCCACCCTTCCCAGTATATAATTCCCAGGACAACCAGTACAGGGAGCATCCCCTTTGAAATCCATGCATGCTTCTCTCCCAGAAGGGCGTATGTGATATGACCCCCGTCAAGCTGTCCTATCGGCAGTAAATTCAGGGAAGTGACCAGCAGGCCTATCCACCCCGCAAAGGCCACAGGATGGAGCAGTATATCGTATTTCTCCGGGTCAATTCCTAGTACGAGTTTCGTGAGAAAAGAAAACAGCAGTGAGCTGCCGAAGGCAAGCCCTTCCTGTATCTCTCCTGTCGGTTGGACATCGGACAGATAAAGACCGATTACGCAAGCAATAATGGCTATAATGAACCCGCCTATCGGACCGGAAGCCCCGATATCGATTAGGGAGCGGCGGTCGGGGATAGGAGGTCTCATCTTTATGACAGCTCCGAATGTCCCGATGATGGACGGCGCTGGAATGAAGTAGGGAAGAGTGGCGGACACGTTATGAAGACGCGACGCCATATAATGCGACATTTCATGTGTCATAAGAATGAAGATCAGGGTCAGCGAGAAGGGCAGTCCTTTGTAGATTTTCTCGGGATGTATCCAGGGAATGACTCCGCCCATAAAAGCGCCCGCGATAGTCGTGGTCATGAAAGTCAGTATAAAGAGCAGTACATGAATACGGGTTAGCTTATGCGGCATCTTTTATCTTCCTGTACCGGTTCGCGAGTATATTGATAATAAAATAACTGACGAAAGCAGACAGAGTACAAATTACCATCGAGCCGACGAAGAAGGACTTGATAAGCGGCAGCAGGGTGGTAGCCAGAGTAATGAAATTGTCGGGATCGGTTACCAGGCTTTTCAGCCACTCTACTACGGTCATAAAGGTGATGCCTCCCCAGTCGACTTCGGGCAGCACCTGTTTTATCCCCATGATCTTCGCCCCTGTCCACACGCTGAAGGTGGATATAGGGACGAGCGTCCAGGGATTATTGACGCTAATGCCAATGATCGCAACCAGTCTGTTCAGCCTGAAGAGCCATGCAAGAAAAATACCTCCGACATAATGCAGTCCCAGAAAGGGGGATATCCCTATAAAGACCCCGAAGGCAAAGGCAAGGGCGATACGGTGCGGGGGCTCCTGTACATTGAATACGGTTCTGAGTTTATCTCTGAGGTAAGACATAATTAGAGCTGTCAGCTATCAGCGGTCGGCTTTCAGCTTTTTGCTGACAGCTGATAGCTGAATGCTGAGCGCTGTTTTTTAAAATGTTCATAACCTTCCGCCTTAAAGCGGACTTTTCTGCCGCTGCCGTCTATTATATACCGGCCTTTCCTAATTATCTCGCCGATCCTGTAAGCGCCGGTCCTGTAAGTCGGCGGCGCTGTATAGAGCAGGACGTAATCTTCTCCGCCCTTTAGTGCGAAATCAAAGGGGTCCCTTCCGAGGCTTTTAGCCGCAGACAGGATCTCCCGCGATAAAGGTATACTGTCTTTATAAATAACTGCTCCGGCCCTGCTTTCATCGCAGATATGTCCGAGGTCCGCGAGAAGACCGTCGCTGACGTCTATCATTGATTTGACTTGCCGCGGGTTCTTTAACGCCACAGGCTCCGGCATGAGATGTTTTTTTATAAGAGTACGGACGTCTTTATAATGCAGAGCGGGGAATGCGGACCGCGAATTTTTCAATTTTGAATCCGGTCTTTTTCTCCCTGACTTCCGGCTTCTCAGTTCCGGCTTCTCGCTTTGTAAAAGAAACAGGCCCATAGCCGAATCCCCGAGAGTACCGGTAACGTAAATCCCGTCTCCCACTTCTGCCCCTGCCCTGGTGACAGGCCTTCCCCCTGCATCACCGGTGAGAGTGCCGCTTAATACAAGCCCATGTTTTGAAGCGCACGTGTCTCCACCCGCAACTGTTATTCCGAACTTTGCCGCGGCATGGTTAATCCCCGAGTATAGCTCAAGTATTTCATCCGCCCCGCAATAGTCAGGGACCCCGAGACTGACAAGGAAGTGTTTCGGCTTTCCATTCATCGCGAGTATATCGCTGATGTTGACCGCGAGGAATTTATGTCCGAGCTGGAAGAACGAAGTGTATGAAAGATCAAAGTGCACCCCTTCAACAAGCATATCGGACGTAATCAATATTTTCTTGCCGCTGACTTTTAAGACAGCTGCGTCGTCGCCGATTCCGGTCAGTACCTCAGGGGAGAGCGAGGGTATTTTTTTCCGGATTTTTTTTATGAGTCCGAATTCACCTAGCTTTGAGAGTTTCATGGCGTTGTAAATTATAAAGGATTCCAGGGGACAAGAGGTCAAGGATGCAGGTGTTGAATACCCGGGCCCTACAAAATTTCGTTCCTCACATACAGGTTACTGGTATTTGGCGAGGATGCAATTATGAGACGGGATTTGTTTCCCGGCAATCATCCTTTTTTATTTATTTGCGCCCCTTTTTCCCTTTAGAAGGCTTCTTGAGGGCGCTGCTCAGTACCTCGTCCATTGTTTCAACCGGGATGAACTGCATGTCCTTCTTGATGTATTTTGGGATGTCTTCAAGGTCTTTTTCATTCCGTTTGGGAATAATGACTTTCTTGATTCCCATTCTCTTTGCCGCAAGCGACTTCTCTTTCAGTCCTCCTATGGGAAGCACCCTTCCGCGCAGCGTTACTTCCCCGGTCATTGCCACATTTTTGTGAACGGCCCTGCCTGTAAAGGCTGAGGCTATGGCAGTGGCCATTGTTATTCCCGCGGAAGGCCCGTCTTTAGGTATCGCGCCTGCAGGCACATGAATATGTATATCGTTGCTGGAGAACATGGTGTTGCTTATGCCCAGGCTCCTGGATTTCGAGCGGATATAGCTCAGGGCCGCGTGGGCCGACTCTTTCATTACATCACCAAGCTGACCTGTAAGGGTGATACCGCCTTTGCCTTTCATTATGGTCGCTTCAATGTAGATTATGTCACCACCGGCCTCTGTCCAGGCCAGTCCGGTGGACACACCCACCTCGTCTTTGCGGATCTCCTCTTCTGGAAGGAATTTCGGGACGCCGAGATATTTTGAAAGATTATTGGATGAAATATTGTATTTCTTGTCCTTACCCTCGGCGATCTTCCTCGCCACCTTCCTGCAGAGATTGGCGATCTCGCGCTCGAGGTTTCTTACCCCGGCCTCGCTGGTGTAATGGGTAGTGATCTGTAACAGCGCGCTGTCGTTTATCTTTATGTTCTTGTCGGTGATCCCGTGCTCTTTCAGCTGTTTCGGTATAAGATAATTTTTCGCTATTCCGACCTTCTCCTCGGCCGTATAACCGGACAGATACAGCACTTCCATTCTGTCTCTTAAAGGAGACGGGATAGTGTCCATCTGGTTGGCTGTCGTTATGAACATGACATTGCTCAGATCGAAAGGGACCCCCAGATAATGGTCTGCAAAGGCGTAATTCTGTTCCGGGTCCAGCACCTCAAGCAGCGCGGAGGCCGGGTCTCCCCTGAAGTCCATGCCTATCTTGTCAACTTCGTCAAGCATGAATACCGGGTTGTTTTTGCCCGCGGTCTTGATACCCTGAACGATCCTGCCCGGCATGGCCCCTACATATGTCCTTCTATGGCCTCTTATCTCGGCTTCGTCCCTCATGCCTCCCAGGGACATCCTGTAAAATTCTCTCCCCAGAGACCTGGCAATGGACTTCCCCAGTGATGTCTTCCCTACGCCCGGAGGGCCTACAAAACACAGAATGGGGCCCTTCATCTTGTCCTTGAGTTTCCTTACCCCGAGGTATTCGAGAATACGCTCCTTGATTTTTTCAAGATCATAATGGTCCTCATCAAGGACCTTCTTGGCGACTTTTATATCGAGTTTGTCTTTAGTGCTCTTGGACCACGGCAGTTCAACGAGCCAGTCGATATACGTCCTGATCGTACCTGCCTCCGCGCTGTCCTGGTGCATCTTGTCCAGGCGGTTGATCTGCTTGATGGCCTCTTTTTCGACCTTTTCGGGCATCTTCGCATCATCGATCTTTTTCCGCAGCTCCATTATCTCTTCAGTCTTTTCATCTATTTCGCCGAGTTCCTTCTGGATGGCCTTCAGCTGCTCACGGAGGAAATATTCGCGCTGGGTCTTGTCAATTTCACCCTTGACATCGGACTGGATTTTCTGCTGGACCAGCAGGAGTTCCACTTCGCGGTTGAGGATTTCACTGATTTTCTTGAGTCTGAGTATGGGGTCCGTCTCCTCAAGCAGTTCCTGCGCCTGCTCGGCCTTTAATCCGAGATTTGAAGCCACCAGGTCCGCCAGCCTCCCCGGCTCTTCGATGTTTTCAATCAGGACTATAATGTCAGGCAGAAAAGACTTGCCCAGGGCGAGAGATTTGTCAACAAGCTCCTTTACGTTACGCATAAGGGCCTCGACCTCCAGGGTCAATTTGGGCTGTTCCTGGTCTATAATCTTGTCGATCTCACCTATGTAAAACGGGTCCGTCTGGGTAAATTTGACTACTCTGGCCTTGGAGAGTCCCTGTACAAGGATTTTCAGTCTGCCGTCCGGCAGCTTAAGCATCCTGAGTATCGTCCCTACCGTCCCTACAGTGTAAAGGTCATCAGTTGAAGGGGACTCAATATTGACGTCCTTCTGGGAGACCAGCAGGATAAGCTTGTTGCCTTCTACAGCCTGCTCAATCGCCTTTATCGAGATATCTCTTCCCACAAACAGCGGCAGAATCATATACGGGAATATGACTACATCTCGTACCGGAAGTATCGGTAAACTTGAAGGGATTTCTATATCTCGGTCTTCCTTTATATCAAAATCTGCCATTATTTCTCCTTTTCCGTTATCGAGCTCTTGTGTGAGGTTTGAGTACCATTATATAAGAATTGTTAATTAATTAAAAATACGGGTTAAAAATCATTGATATTGTACCATGGAATCGGAGTTATTGAAAGAGGTTGTAACAAAAAGAAAAGTGCGGATTAATTCAATAAAAAAGAAGGGGGAATCCGGGACCGGAACAAAAGACGAGGGAAAGCACGATATGTCAAATTCAGCAGGTCCATACCGCGCCGTATATCTACTCGCAGTTGTTTGTACATACGCAATTCCTGATAAAATCCCTCAGGTCACTACCGATATCATCTCTGTCGAGCGCGTATTTAAGAATGGCCTTAAGGTAGTTCAGAGGGTCTCCGGTGGTGAGCCATTCCCCCCCCTCCACCTCTTTGGCCAGAAATACTCCTCCATTCTTAACGTAAGTCCTGATGGCGTCGACAATCCAGAGTTCATTGTCTTTGCCGAGCGGGCTCCTTTTAAGAATATCGACGATATCCTGGTTCAGGATCATACGGCCGAAATCAGCCAGCTGTGAAGGCGCCTCACTGATTGATGGTTTCTCGACAATGTCTTCGATCTCCATCCCTCCCTTGCGCAATTTCACGATGCCGTAACGGCTCACTACCTCTTTAGGCACTTTTTGAACACCGATCATTAATTTGCCGTGACGTTTGTGATCATCTATCATCTGCTTCGTAAAAGGGACGGTGGATTTTACCAGGTCATCACCCCATACATAAACAAATGATTCATTCTCGACCAGGCTGGCCGCAGACAATACCGGTGTGCCGTTCCCGTAAGGGCCCTTTTGTCTGACATAAATGAAATTCGCCATGTCCGCGACTTTCTTCACTTCCTTGACCCGCTTGACCTTGCCGGCCTTCTGAAGTTCATCTACCAGGGCCCAGTTATGATCAAAGTGGTCCTCCAGGGGTTTTTTGTCCCACTTGGTCACCATAATGATGTCTTCAATCCCGGCCGCCACAAGTTCCTCTGCAACCAGCTGGATAATAGGTTTGTCCACGATCGGCAGCATCTCCTTGGGCATGGTCTTTGTTGCGGGCAGAAATCTGGTGCCGGAACCTGCTACTGCTACTACCGCTTTCTTGATCTTTGGCATGATATGGTGACTCCCTTTTTATAAATTATTACTTTTTAAATGAAGGGGTTGCTGTTTCCTGTCAACCGGTTATTGATGAGTCTCAAAGATTTCAACGGACCACAGAATAAACTTATTTCATTTTAAATAAGATGAAAAGATTATGCAATAACTATCTGGATTTAAATTGATCGATTAGTTTATTTCTCTCTGGTTTCGCGGCCTGCCCGTTCCAGTATTTTAATTGACAAAATAAATGTAATCCCGTACATTTTAGTAATTTCAGATCAAACCTCAGGAGGCTGATTATAATGAAAAGCAGAATCAAACTTGTCGAAAACATGCAGTTCGTGGCAACAGCTGATTCCGGTCATGCGGTTGTAATGGATGCCCCTCCTTCCGTGGGAGGAACTAACACAGGGGCGAAACCGTCGGAACTTTTACTCATGGCATTCGGCGGATGTTCCGGGATGGATGTTATTTCCATATTGAGGAAGAAAAAGCAGGACGTCACTAATTTTGAAATGAACGTTACGGGTGAGACACCCGAAATACATCCCCGCTCATTTACGAATATCCATATCGAATATGTAGTGACGGGCCGGAATATATCTGAAGAGGCGGTACAGCGCGCGATTGACCTGTCGATCAATAAATACTGCATGGTCGGTCTAACGATCGGCAAGGCCGCGAAGATTACGCATTCGTTCAGAGTTATACAGGAATGATAAAGGTTATAAAATCTCCCCTGCCCCTCTTTGCCAAAGAGGGGTAATAGATCCTCCTCTATAAAGGGGGATAAAGAGGGATTTTAATATTATTCATTGCAAACGCTATTAAAATATATCGCCACGCTCGGCTTCATCGGATATATCCCTTATGCTCCCGGTACTTTCGGATCGGCGGCAGGGTTACTGATGGCTTTACTGGCAGTGCCGGTTGACTTGACACTCCTGATCATACTGCCTTTTCTGTTTCTTCTGGGCATGACAGCGGCACATAACGCTGAAAAACAGCTCGGCAAAGACAGCGGTCATATCGTGATCGATGAACTGTGCGGTTATCTGGTTTCCGTTCTGTACGTACCCAGGACACCGGGGTATCTCTTTACCGCATTCGTTTTATTCAGGGTCTTTGATATTTTCAAACCCCCTCCGATCAGAAGGCTGGAAAAAACAGTGCCGGGCGGAGCCGGGATCATGCTGGATGATGTTCTGGCCGGAATTTACGCGAATGCGTGCCTGCAGGTATGGATGCGGTTTTTTTGAGAAATAACTCACAACACATTTTGACTCTTATATGCTATTCTATTTGGGAACTTAAGAAAGACCTTGAGAAGTTTTATTGCGATAGAACTGCCGGATACTTTAAAATCAGCGTTGCTGTCGCTTCAACAGGAACTTAAGAAATGCGGCGCAGACGTAAGGTGGGTAAGGCCGGATGGCATTCATCTTACATTGAAGTTCCTCGGAGATATCGAGGACAGGCTGGTTGAGCGGATCGTTGAATCATTAAAGGGGACATGCGGAAAATTCAGGGCGTTTAATTGTGAAGTCAGGGGAGTAGGCGTTTTCCCTGGAACCAGGAACCCGCGGGTATTATGGGCCGGTATTTCAGACCACGATACACTGGCATTATTGCAGGTGGACATCGATTCCGCCATGTCATCACTGGGATTTGAGCGGGAAAGCAGAAAATTTACGGCGCATTTGACCCTTGGGAGGTTCAGGTCTTCGGAAGGGAAGGCGGCCCTGCTTGACAGGATGGAGAATTACAAAGAACAGCAACTTGGATTAATTGACGTCAATCATATATCATTGATGAAGAGCGATTTGGGCCCTGCGGGGGCGAAGTATACGAAGATAGCGGAGATATCACTGGAAAAGCAGAATTAAGCAGTCTGAAAGTTTGTCATTCCGGCTTGTCCGGAATCTGTGTCAAGAGAGGACTCCAGACAAGGGGGAGTGACGTTTGCGTACCGGATATGTATTAATCAACATCGAAGCATGATAACCAGAAACTTTAAATATACAGGGAGGCAAAATGGCGGACAAAGACCGTGCAAAGGCACTTGAGGTTGCCATATCACAAATAGAAAAACAGTTCGGCAAGGGCGCTATCATGCGCCTTGGCTCAGAGGGTGTGGTTGAAGTCCCAGCCATCCCTACAGGCTCTATCGGGCTGGATGCCGCGCTAGGAGTAGGCGGGTTCCCCCGGGGCAGGGTGATCGAGATATACGGACCTGAATCGTCCGGCAAAACAACGCTTGCTCTCAGCGCAATCGCCCAGGCCCAGAAGGCTGGAGGATCAGCAGCTTTTATAGACGCCGAACATGCCCTGGACGTAACATACGCGGCCAAACTCGGGGTAAATATTAATGACTTGCTCATCAGCCAGCCCGACACGGGAGAGCAGGCGCTGGAAGTCACGGAGACCCTGGTCCGCAGCGGGGCGATCGATATTATCGTTATTGATTCTGTCGCGGCGCTCGTACCACGGGCGGAGATCGAAGGCGAAATGGGTGACAGCCTGCCCGGCCTTCAGGCGAGGCTTATGAGCCAGGCATTGAGAAAACTCACCGCCGCCATCGCGAAGGGACAGTCTACTGTGATCTTTATCAATCAGATAAGGATGAAGATAGGGGTCATGTTCGGCAATCCGGAGACAACTACCGGAGGAAACGCGCTCAAGTTTTATTCCTCCGTCAGGCTTGATATCAGGAGGATAGAAAGCCTCAAGAACGGACAGGAATCCATAGGCAACAGGGTGAGGGTGAAGGTCGTCAAGAATAAAGTAGCGCCGCCTTTCAAGCAGGCGGAATTTGATATTTTCTTCAATGAAGGCATTTCAAGGCTTGGCGAGATTGTAGACCTCGGAATCGAGAAGAAAATAGTGGAGAGGGCCGGGGCATGGTACTCATATAATGGTAATAAAATAGGGCAGGGGAGAGAGAACGCAAAGGAGTATCTCAGATCAAATCCCGAAATAGCCGGGGAGATCGAGACAAAAATACTCGAAGAGTATAATTTCAAGAGGTAGATTATGGCAAGAGAAATTGACCAACTTTTGAAAAAGGCCGTTACAAAAAACGCCTCCGACATGCATTTAAAGACAGGCAGTCCGCCGATTATACGCATCGACGGCGCATTGATTGCGCTGGATGATGAGCCGAAGATGAGCATGGAGGAAATGAAGGAAATTGCCGCTTACGTAATGAAAGAGGCACAGATGGAGCAGTTCCTCAAGAACCGGGAATTCGACATGGCCTACAGTGTGTCAGGTCTTGGACGGTTCAGATGCAATGCGTATTATCAGAGAGGGACGATCGGAATCGTATTCAGGATTATTCCGCCAGAAATTCTTGAGCTGGAGCAGTTGATGATGCCGGTCATCATCAAGAAAATTTCACTGGAACCGAGGGGACTGATACTTGTTACCGGTACGACCGGAAGCGGCAAAACAACTACACTCTCATCAATGATTGACTATATAAACGCCAACAGGGCGGTCAATATCATAACGATTGAAGACCCGATAGAATTTCTGCACAGGGACAAAAAAAGCATTGTGAGCCAGAGGGAGATAGGCACTGACGCCACGACGTTTGCGAAGGCGCTGAGGTCCGCGCTGCGCCAGGACCCTGATGTCATTCTTGTCGGGGAGATGCGCGATTTCGAAACTATCAAGACAGCGCTTGATGCAGCTGAGACGGGACATCTGGTCCTGAGTACACTCCACACAACAGATACGGTCGAGACGGTAAACAGAATCATATCGGTATTCCCTCCGTACCAGCACGGCCAGGTGAGGGCGCAGCTTGCTTCTGTGCTGAAGGCCATTATATCCATGCGGCTGATTCCGAGGGCCGACGGCAAAGGGA
This sequence comes from Nitrospirota bacterium, assembly GCA_040756635.1. Classification (GTDB taxonomy): domain Bacteria; phylum Nitrospirota; class Thermodesulfovibrionia; order UBA6902; family UBA6902; genus UBA6902. The sequence goes on along the minus strand of JBFLYJ010000030.1, from coordinate 4,293 downwards.
GGGTGCCTGCCGTAGAGGTGCTGATCAATACCGCCACAATAAGAAGCTGCATAGAGGAAGCGGACAAGACGAAAAACATCCACGATTTTATAGCGGAGGGGGTCAGCCAGTACGGGATGCAGACATTTGATCAGTCCCTGATGTACTTGTATAAGAGTGAGCATATTACATACGCGGATGCGATCAGCATAGCCACGAATCCGGATGATTTCGCCCTAAAGGTCAAAGGGGTGCAGTCCACGAAGGACATATGGGGCGGCGGTGGAGATTTGCCCGGTGGCAAACGCAAGGGGGGCGCTGATATTGAAAGGTTCTCCCGCTGACATAAAGACCGCGGCCCTGAAACTGCTCAGCTACCGCGCCAGAAGCAGAAAAGAGATGAACGAAAAGCTGCGGCGGAAGGGCTTTGAGTCCGGGCAGATCGAACACGTAATCAGGCTTCTTGAATCCTCAGGCCTTATAAATGACAGGGCACTGGCCGCCGACCTGCTCAGGTATTCGGTTGAGAGAAAGTCCCTCGGCACTAAAGGCATAAGACTTTTTCTCGCAAAGCGGGGAATCGACAGGGAACTCATAGACAATACCCTGTCGGCGCATTCTCCGGAATCCGAAGAAAAATCCGCCCTCGAATTTGCGCAAAAAAAGATGAAGATTTTCGAAAGATATCCCCCCGAGGTTGTCAGGAGAAGGCTGGGCGGTATGCTGCAGCGCAGGGGGTTTTCGTCCGATGTGACCATCAGGACAATTCATTCGGTAATGAAGAAGCTGAAGGCCGTATGACGCTGCGGTTCAGCGGGGGACATGCTGCTCAGATGTCTTCAAAAAGGAAATTATCTTTTCTACATTATCCAGATTCTTGCCGTAATCAACAATTGTAGACCATGAGGTCGGTCTGCTTGATACCCTTACCCCGGTTTCTTCCCCGCCTGTCCTGGTCAGTTCAATGGATATTGTGTCTCCCCATGTCTTCCAGTTGACGGAAGATTCCGCGACGATTATACCGCCGGAGCGGTCCTGTTCCCTGACCCTGCATTTTCTTATAACGCCCAGAGATTCAAGAGAGAGGTCAAAGGACTTTTCAAAGGACAAAGGCAGTTTTATGCTGCGGTTCTGAAAGGTACTCAGCGACTGTGCTGACGCTGAGCCTGATACCTTTCTGACCGCCCTGCCGTGAAGAAGCCCCAAAATGACAAACATAATGGCCCCTAAAACCAGACCGGATATAAGCCCGGCCGGAAGACCGATATCCGGTCCGTAAAGAGATGAAAATAATATGCCCATGCATATGCCGAAAGGGACGCCGTTTGCCATAAATATTTTCAGGTTCCTGCTCATATTGAAGCCCCCATGATTCTGTAAATCCGTTTATGGAAGATGTCCATATCTATTAAAACATAAACGATACTAATCGGTTAAAAGTTCAAATCCGCGCCTCTTGACGGGGAAAAACATCTGCCGTTTATGTATCATGTATTATATTATCGGCTTTAATGAGCAAGGACAAAAGACGGCGGACATTGAATCACTTTATTCTGAACAGGGCGTTATACTTCCTTATTTTTCCGGTACTATTTTTTTGCCTGGCTGGCCCGGGCCTCTCTGCTGCCGACATTACAGGGGATAACGCGGCTGATACGGCTGAGAAAAAAGCTGCTGCTGTTGACGAGAAATTAGACGGGGAAGACACAATAGTCGACGCATGGCACAGGGCGCTGTCCGGTACAATTACGGGTTCCGCCGACTGGATAGATTCCTTTTTTTATGATGAACGTTATGAGGCGGAGGAAAATCGATCGCGTCTGCTGGTAAGACTGGAATCATTTACAGAGGAGGGACAGGGTACGGACCTTAAGCTCAAGGCCAGTCTGAGGATGGGCATTCCATATGCCCAGAAAAGGTTGAAGCTCATTGTTGTAGGTGAGCCTGACGAAGAGGTCGATGTTGAGGGAACATCGGGAAGCACCGTGCGCCGGTCGTTTGACCGCATCGACAGGAACGATGTTTCCGTGTCATTGCAGCATGCGATACTGCAGGAACTCAACCGGTATATAAGCACAAGGCTCGGGTTTGTCTTCCGCAACTGGAAACCAAGGCTGTTTCTGGAGGGCCGGTATCGTATATTCTTTGATCTTGATAAATGGGGTACGCGTTTTACGGAAAGGCTCAGATGGTACACGGACAAAGGATGGGAATCAAGGTCCACTCTGGATTTTGAGAGACCGCTGACGGAAAGGTTCTTTTTCCGGACCACCCTTGAAGGCGACTGGCTCGAAGACCAGAACGGATTTCCTCACAGCCTTACTTTTGCAGTGTCTCAGTTTTTAAGTAAGAGAAGGGCGATCGAATATTCTTTAAACAACAGTTTTCAGACCAGTGCGAATTATCACCTGGATGAAGTCACTTTTAAAATACGATATCGTCAGAGGATATGGCGGGACTGGCTTTTCTATGACATTGAACCGCAACTGCGCCTCTCCCAGTCGGATAGTTTTACTCTGGTCCCGGGAATATTTCTGAGGATGGAGGCGATTATCGGGCAGTACAAGAGACTGTAAACGGTGTCAGAGAGCAGGGGCATGGCATGCCATGCCCCTACATCTTAATCTGCAGCTTTTTTAATGGACAGGAGTTCCACGTCAAAGACGAGCACGTTATTGGGCCCTATTCTGCCTCCTCCTGCGCCGCGTTCACCGTATGCGAGGTTTGAGGGGATAAAGAGCTGCCACTTGGAACCGGCTTTCATCAGCTGGAGGGCCTCGGTCCATCCGGGGATTACCCCGTTGACAGGGAACGAAGCCGGCTCTCCCCGGCTGTATGAGCTGTCAAATTCAGTCCCGTCTATCAAAGAGCCCCTGTAGTGCACTGTCACAGTATCGGTCGCCTTGGGGAGATCCCCGTCGCCTTCCTTGATGACCTTGTACTGAAGTCCGCTCGGCAGCGTAATTACCCCTTCCTTTGTCTTGTTCTCCGCGAGAAACGCTTCGCCTACTTTCAGGTTATTGTCGCTGATCTCCTTCATCTGCATCTGCTGTTTGGCCATCATCTCTTTTCTGAAATTCTCCATTGTATTGCGGAACTCTTCTTCGGTCAGGAGCAGTTCCTTGCCAGCGAACACGTCCTTGATACCCTGGGCAAGCATATCAGGGTCGATATCTATTGACTGCCTCTTCATGTTTTCCCCGATGTCCATTCCGATACCGTAACTTATCTTGTCCTTTTCAGTCTTCAGGACTTTGGATTCTTCCGCGTAAGCGATGTTTGCAAGAAGCATAACGGCGAGTGCTGCTATTAATGTCCTCATCTAACCTCCATGCTTAATTGTTTATTAAATGACATAACGGCATTATTATAAAACCCTTCTCTGAAAATTGTCTAATGCGCGGGCTGCGGCCCGGATTCAGCCGCAGAAGGGAACAGATACAAACCCCTTATTCCCTGTTTTCGATTCAGTGCAATAGTCAGAAGTGCAAAAGCACGGAATGACGCACTCTTGAAAATCCCCCATTCCTACACAGGATCATACAAAAAAGACTGGATTCCGGATCAAGTCCGGAATGACAGTATATGATTTTTCGCTATTGTGCCACAGTCTGTTCACGGGAATAACGCCCTCTTATAACATCCCCATTGATTGTTCCCGGACTGTGAGGAAGTACGAGCGTTAAAAATTAAAAACTGTTTGAGTCCCGACAAATCGGGACGAGTTTTTTTAATTTAGCGAGTACAACGATACAGGACGAGAAGGAACAATCACGGGGCGGCTTTTGTTGGTTACTTATTTGGCCGCGCAAATAAGTGACCGGGGTTTGGGGCAGCGCCCCATTCCACTACAGAAACTTACAAAAAAATCTGGATTCCCGTTGTTGCGATGCATTGAACCGGTTTGAAAACAAACAGTCTATTTAAAAAATCTCCCCTGACCCCTCTTTGACAAAGAGGGGTATTTTCGGGTCAATGCCTGAAGAACCTTATTTCTGAATAATTCAACTGGACGATCAGTCCATTATCCCATGCGCAAGCGTCAGCACATGAACACTTGCCGCCCCCGCTTTCTTGAGTACCTTTGAACATTCCCTGACTGTCGCGCCTGTGGTTGATACGTCATCTATGAGCAACAAGTCCTTCCCCTGAATCGCTTTACCGTTTTGCACTTCGAAGGCGTTCTTCATGTTTTTTCGTCTTTGATCTGAATTAAGCCCGACCTGCGGTCTTGTGTCTTTAATCTTGATAAGGGAGTCGGTAACCAGTATTGAACCGAGTTTCGCCGCTGAATATTTGGCGATGAGTGCCGAC
>JBFLYJ010000003.1:0-26716 GCA_040756635.1 Nitrospirota bacterium | reverse complement strand
TCATAAAAAGAAGGTCAGGGAAACTCTGCCATGAGAACAATAAAAATTTTCGATACAACTCTCAGAGACGGCGAGCAGTCACCGGGCGCCACAATGAATGTTGGAGAAAAACTCCAGCTTGCCAGGCAGCTTGCGCGCCTCGGGGTCGACATTATCGAGGCCGGTTTCGCGTTCGCTTCTCCTGGGGATTTCGAGGCTGTCAAGACTATCGGCGCTGAGGTTGAGGGCCCAATCATATGCAGCCTCGCCAGGGCAAAGGAAGATGACATTAAATGCGCGTGGGAAGCGTTGAAGGACTCTCCGAAAAGGAGGATCCATACGTTTCATTCCACGTCCGACATACATTTACAGTACCAGTTCCGCGTCAGCCGCGAAGAGGCGTTAAAACGCTCCGTACAGATGGTGCAGCTCGCCAAGAGCTTTGTGGATGATGTTGAATTCTCTCCGATGGACGCCACGCGGACCGATATAAATTATCTCTGCGAAGTCGTGGAAGCCGTCATCGAGGCGGGGGCGTTGACTGTGAACATCCCTGACACCGTAGGTTACAGCATACCGAGTGAATTCGGAGTGATGATAAAGACGCTTTTTGAGAGAGTAAAAAATATTCATAAGGCTGTTATAGCCGTTCACTGCCATAACGACCTTGGTCTCGCCACTTCCAATTCGCTGGCGGCGGTACTGAACGGCGCGGGACAGATCGAATGCACGATCAACGGCATTGGTGAACGCGCGGGGAACTGCTCGCTGGAAGAAGTGGTCATGGCCCTGAGGACAAGGCGTGATATATTCAATGCCGACACTACAATTAGAACGGAAGAAATAATCAGGAGCAGCAGGCTTGTTTCCAAAATTACAGGCATGTCCGTACAGCCTAATAAAGCCATTGTCGGCGCTAACGCCTTTGCCCATGAGTCCGGTATTCATCAGGACGGCCTTTTAAAAGAAAAGTCCACATACGAGATTATCAGGCCCGAGACGATCGGTCTGCACAAGACACACTTCGTCCTGGGCAAGCATTCAGGCCGCCACGCATTCAGAACGAGGCTGACGGAACTCGGACTTGCGCTGAGTGATGAAGAGGTAAACAGCGCTTTTGAGCGGTTCAAGAAACTCGCTGACCAGAAAAAAGAAATTTACGATGAAGATCTTGAGACCCTTGTGTCGGAAGAATTAACGATGGTGTCAGAGACATACCGTCTTGTCGAAATGAGTATCGCCTCCGGCACTAATCAGCGGCCTACTGCCGTTCTGAAAATAATGGTGAATGGAAAAGTCATCGAAAAGGAAGAACATGGTGACGGTCCGGTCGACGCGGTATTTAAGGCAATCACATCAGTCACCGGGACAAAAAGCAGACTGCTGAAATATGAAGTCAAGGCCATTACAGGGGGGACCGACGCCCTTGGTGAGGTCGTCTGCGCCCTGGAGGAAGACGAAAAATCAGTCAGCGGCCACGGCGCGGACACAGATATTATCACTGCTTCAGCCAAAGCCTACATTAATGCCCTTAATAAGTTGGCTGCAGGAAGAAAGTAGACCTCCTTACCAGGAGAATTTTTTCTACTAGGGATTATTCTCAACAGTCATTAATCTGTCTACAAAATCCAGATATTCTTCGTTAGGGGCCACTACTTCTATCCCCATGGCCATACAAAAACCGTCATTCTTGATCAGTCTTCTGACTTTCGCATTGACCATAAGAATTTTCTCTTTATAGATGAATAGAACAATATTGGTATAACTCGGGAAACAGTTTCCGGTCCTCACCAACATTCCGCTTTTGGAAATATCCAGAACGGTCCCGTAATACAGGGAATTCGACACCCTGTTATACGTAAACCTGACAGCTATGCTCGCAGGTATCCGTTCGGCATTTCTTTCTTCTTTAGACGACCCGTCCATTATCTGCCTCTACAAAATGTTTTGTTGTCTTTGAGAATGTACTTCTAACGAAAGCCTGGACTTATACGTATGCAAAATAGATACCACAATAAACCACTTAAAAACACAGCAAATTTAAATGATGTTTCTTTTGCTTCCTGTTTATTAAACGCAGATCTGTGTGATATTACACAGCGGGAAGTTCATGAGGATTTGACTAAAGTTTTGAGATTGCCTACAAACGCCAAATAATTACGAGGGGGGTCGAGGAGTTCGATTCCCATACAGTAGTTTGCATCATCAATTTTTTCTACCCTTCTGATTCTCGCAAAAAATCTCGATATTTCTTCCTGAAGGGGGACAAATATTTCGATCCAGTTGATGCACGGCAGGAAATTACTGGTCTTAATATACATACCGTTTTCAGATATATTTCTGATAGTTCCCGAATAAAGCATATCATCGCAGACATACTTTACAGGCAGATTAGTGGCAACTCTATCAAATGATCGCCTGTCCATATAGGTTGTTGAGCAATTAATATGCCACGCGCCTCTAAGTCCCTGAACGTCTTGATTGCCCCATATAAGTTCTGATAAATCAATTAGTTATCTCTGCCATTCCCACGGAAAACATCATATGTCATAAGATCCTTTTCGTCACCTTATTGACAAACCCGTCATATAAAGAAATTACTTTGACGGATCGTGCAATAGAAAATAATCGATGACGTCGCAAGACTATTGTCTCGCTTAATCCTGATTATTCAAAAAAAATAAGGCAGGTTAATTTTATGAATGAAGCGGGTTAAACGATTTATTCATTGTTCTTACACCAAACAATTACGGGAAAGGCACTACATTAGAAGTCCTGAATGTTATTGACTTGAACGAAATCGTTTCAGACTGTAATCATCACTCTTGCGGCAGTAAAACGTGAAGCGGTAGGATAAATAAAAAGGGACAGGAAAACCTGTCCCTCTCCATCACAAGTTTAAGTTATCTTTTATTAAAGCAGTCCGGCCTTCTCCATAATCATCGGCACCTTGTCCTCCATGCCGATAGCCATGATATGCACGCCGTCGCATATTTTCTCGTCCTTCAGCATTTTGATATGTCTTGCCGCTATGTTTATTCCTGTTTCAAGCGCCTTCTCCTTGCCTGCGGCCTTCAGCTCATCAATTAAATCCTGGGGAACTGTGATGCCAGGAACGTTCTTGTTCATAAAATTGGCCATGCCCGCGCTCTTGAGCACCACTATGCCGGCCAGCATTTTTACAGGGAATTTTCTCGCATACGCCATAAAGGACTTGAACTTCTCCATGTCATAGATCGCCTGGGTCTGAAAGAACTTCGCGCCTGCCTTGACCTTCTTTTCGAATTTGACAAGCTGGGGTTCAAGCGGGTTTGCCTCGGGGGTCACGACCGCGCCGGCATAAAAATTTGTTCCACCCTTCATATCATTGCCTGACATGTCCTTGCCGTTGTTCATGCCCTCGACTATCTTAAGCAGCTGTACGGATTCTACGTCATAGACCGACTTGGCCTGTTTATGGTCTCCCGCGTTCACATGGTCTCCGGTGAGGCAGAGAACATTGTGTATGCCGAGTACACTGGCTCCAAGTAAATCGGCCTGCAGTCCGATCCTGTTCCTGTCGCGGCATGTCATCTGCAGCACAGGCTCCATCCCGTTATCAAGGACTATCTTGCAAACAGCAAGTGAGCTTATCCTCATAACGGCCGACTGGTTGTCCGTTACGTTCGCAACATCTATTTTGCCTTTCAGCACCTCGATGTGATGATACATCTCTTTGATGTCCGTCCCCTTCGGCGGACCTATCTCGGCCGTGACCGCAAATTTACCTGAATCAAGGATATCTTTGAAGCTCACTTTTTGATCTCCTCCAATAGTTTGACTTTAAAGTTTCTCGGCCCCTGGGCCTTTGACCAGTCCTTCGCGTCATTGATCTCTTTCATCTGGTCAAGTTTATTCAACTGCTTCATTCTGTCATATATAAGCACCCACGCACATTTTATGTCAGGGCTTACTTCGCAGCTGCCGTTGTTCGTACCACCGCAGGGCCCGTTCAGCAGCGATTTTGAGCAGCGGGCTATCGGGCATATGCCGCCTGTAAGATGAAGGATGCAGTTGCCGCAACCGGCGCAGAACTCGGTAAATTCACCCGCCCTCGGCACCGCGCCGAAAAATTCCGTATTGATGGCGGGGAACACCGGTACATCACCGATATGTTCCGACAGGAGGTTCACACCCACGCCGCACGCGGTGGAGAGCACCAGATCGTACTTGCGGACATTATCCATGACAGACTGGAAGAACTCCGGCTCACAATGTCTTTCAACAGCGGCATGGTTTATCTCAATAGTCTTTCCCTCCTGTGCAGCCCTCATCCTCAGCAGCGAAGCCAGGATTTCCGCTTCCTTGCCCCCGCCGGCATGACATATGGCCACGCACGTGTTGCAGCCGAATACAAGCACCTTTTTATAGTCCTTGACCATGTTCCATATTTCGTCAAACGGTTTCTGTTCGCCTGTTATCATTTCTCATTACTCCTTTATATTGCTTTTGAGACTGCATGTTGCGAGCCATATGGGTGAAGGGCCCAGGTTACGGATCTTTTCGGTAAATTCATTGCACATCTCGGCCCATCGGGGCCCCATGGCTGCCGACAGATTGAACATTTCGAGACGTTCAGGATCGATGCCGACTTTTGTCAGAAGTCCTTTTACGTGTTCCACCCTCTTTGCTGCGTATGTATTACCTTCCAGGTAATGGCATTGTCCCTGCAGTCAACCCGCGACAAATACGCCGTCTATACCCTTCTCAAATGCCCTCAGCACATATATCTGGTCCAGTTTGCCGGTGCAGGGGAGACGTATTATCTTTACATTGGGTGAATAAGAAAGCCTCATAACTCCTGCAAGGTCAGCTGCCGCAAATGCGCAGTAGTGGCAGGCAAAGGCAAGGATGTTAGGTTCCCAACCTTCAGGCGTCTCATGGGGTTTCTCAATAGAAGGGGCCTTCACCTCTTCAGTTGATTCAACAGCTTTATTCATTCTTCAGTTTTCCTTCCTCTATTCTTAGAGTCTTTCTATAAACTCAATTAGTTTCTGTTTCTTTGTCATTCCGGCTTGTCCGGAATCATCTTTATTCTCCTCGCCGTTAGATTCCCGACAGGCGGGAATGACGGCGTCCAGACCCACCCTTCATCCCCCAACTACCCCTGACTCGCATTCCGAGGCAGCGTCTATCATGGCCAGGATCTGGTCGTCGCGGAAATTATTGACCTGGAACGCCTTTGCCGGGCAGATGGCCGCGCAGATACCGCAGCCCATGCACTTGACCTCATTGTGGGCGATCTTCCCGTCTTCACCTATATAGGGCGAATCAAAAGGACATACCCTGAAACAGCCGAGGCATGACATGCAGAGTTCCTTCTTGTGCTTGGCAATGATACCCGATACCGCGAGACTTTCATGCGACAGTATCACTCCGGCGCGTCCAGCCGCCGCCAGAGACTGGGTTATGGTCTCGTCAAGGTTCTTCGGGGCATGAGCGAGCCCGCACACAAAGATCCCTTCACTCGGGAAATCTACCGGGCGCAGCTTGACGTGCGCCTCCAGGAAATACCCGTCCTGGTTGCGCGTCACTTTGTACATTTTCCCCGTGTTTTCGGTAGTGGCGTGAGGCCTCAATCCCGTGGATAGCACAAGCCAGTCAGCATCAAGCACGAGTTCCCTGTCAAGCATATAATCGTGGGTCCTTATTTTAAGTTTCCCGCCGTCCTGCTCAACAGACGGCTTCTTCTCAACTTTATAGCGGACAAACAGGACGCCCAGATCACGCGCCTTTTTATAGTAATCCTCACGCAGTCCATACGTACGGATGTCCCTGTAAAGAATTACGACCTGAGCACCGGGAGTTTTTTCCTTTATCGCAATTGCGTTCTTTACGGCGTCCTGGCAGCATATGCGTGAACAGTACTGGTTCGGTTCTTCACGCGAACCTACACACTGTATCATCACATACTTATCACCGGGACTTAACTTCTCTCCGGCCGCGATCCTTCTTTCGAGTTCCCTCTGGTTAATGACCTTATCACTTTCAGAGGCGAGATATTCGGTCGGCGCGTACTCGGTCCCTCCCGTGGCAATGATAATGGCGCCGTGATTTATCATTGTCTCATCATTTAGTGTCGTTTTAAAATTGCCGACAAAGCCTTCGGTCTTTCTGACTTCCGTGCCTGTATGGACGGTGATACGTTTGTGCGCCTGTACTTTTGCTATTGTCTCTTTGAGAAATGCCTGTACGTCATTTCCTTCTAGTGTTCGGTAAACGTTTCTCGTAAGTCCGCCAAGCTCTTTTTCCATCTCGACGATATGGACATCAAACCCCTGGTCTCCAAGCGACAGGGCCGCTGTCATTCCGGCGATACCTCCGCCTATGATCATGCATGCAGGTGTCACGCTCACGCTGTCGGTCTTCAGCGGCTTCTGCAGGCGCGACTTTGCAACGGACATCTTCACGATCCCGATCGCCTTTTTTGTCGCCTCTTCCTTCTGCCCCATATGGCACCATGAACACTGCTCCCTGATGTCCGAGAGATCAAAGAGGTATTTGTTCAGACCGGCATCCCGGATCGTCTCCTGGAACAGAGGTTCGTGCGTCCTGGGCGTACAGGAAGCAACGATGACCCTGTTAAGGTTGTTTTCCTTTACAACGTTCTTGATCATCTCCTGATTGTCCTGTGCGCACGCGTAAATCGTATTTGTTGCGTATGCGACGTCAGGAAGTTTTTTCGCGGCCTCGACAACTTCATCCACTTTTACCGTCGCCGCTATATTCGTCCCGCAATGGCAGACGAATACACCAATCCTGGGTTTCTCATTCTCAACGTCTTTCTCAGGCGCCAGCTCTTTATGGACAGTTTCCGTGCCGCGCGCCTCTCCAAGCAGGGCCATTGCTTCACCGGCAACAGCACTTCCCTGCATGACCGTATCTGGGATGTCCTTCGGCCCCTGATAGGTCCCGGTGACGAATATCCCTTCACGCGATGTCTGAACAGGCCGGATGGGCGAGGTCTTCGCGAAGAGGTACTGGTTTGTCTCTATATCAAAAGTCTTTGCAAACTCAGCTGCCTTCTTATGAGGCTCCAGCCCTATCGACAGGACCACCATGTCAAAGGACTCATCAATGAGCCCGCCTTCTTCATTTGCATATCTCATCAGAAGGTTACCTGTTTCAGGCTCTTCCTTCACAGCAGATATCATGGCCCGCAGATAGCGGACTCCGTATTCATTTTTTGCCCTTTCGACGTATTTGTCAAAATCTTTTCCAAACGCTCTCATCTCCATATAGAAGATTGTCGGTTGGATGTGTTTATCGTGCTCTCTCGCTATTATCGCCTGCTTGGTAGCGTACATGCAGCAGACCGATGAGCACCATGGGTTCGCGTTATGAGAGTCCCTCGAACCGACACACTGTATCCAGGCGACCTTCACGGGATGTTTTTCATCGGAGGGACGCTTGACCTCCCCTTTAAACGGGCCTGATGCCGATAGTATTCTCTCAAACTGAAGTGACGTCACTACGTTCTTCCACCGGCCAAGTCCCAATTCACCACGAACAGAAGCATCATAACGGTCCAATCCCGGCGACAGTATGATCGCCCCTGTATTTATTTCAATTTCTTTTTCTTTGTCTTCATAATTAATCGCGCCTGCCTTGCATGCCTTTTCGCACAGACGGCAGGTCCCCTTGGTCAGATAAAGGCAGTATCGCGAATCGATCGCCCTGGTATGGGGAACGGCCTGTGCAAAGAGGGAATAAATGACCTTGCGTTTTCCAAGACCCTGATCGAATTCGCTGGGCAGTTTTTTGGGGCACTTTGCCTCGCAGTCACCGCAGCCGGTGCATTTATCAGGGTCCACGTAACGGGGCTGTAGTCTGACTCTGACCTTAAAATCGCCTGGGTTGCCCTCAACAGAGACAACCTCCGCAAGGGAATGAACTTCAATATTAAGATGACGGCCGACCTCCACCATCTTCGGAGAAATCATGCACATCGAACAGTCCCCCGTGGGGAAGGTCTTGTCCAGCATTACCATGGTGCCGCCAATGGAAGGGTCTTTCTGTACTAAATGGACCTTGAATCCGCTGTCAGCAAGGTCGAGGGCCGCCTGCATTCCGCCGATGCCGCCGCCTACGATTACAACAGAACCTTTTTTATTAGAAGATATTTTATCGTTCATGGCAAACTCCGTCCAAATGGCTGAAGACATGGAAGGTTGTGGAAGAATTTCTATACGACACCTTTAAAAAGGAATTAGCAGATAGCAGTAAGTAGTTAGGGGAAGAAAAACAACATGATTGCCCTGAAGCAAAAATGTAATAAGTCTTTTGTCGATTATAGAAATTCTGGAACAGGCTTTCATGTCTTCCGAAACACCTTAAAAGATATTTTTTAATTAATTTCATATCAGTTTTAACTCCTTCAGAAGTCCGAGAGCATCCGTAAAATGTCTGTCTATCTGCATCTCTTGAGCGTCCATTCCCATTGAGACACCGATCAGCTCTGTTATGAAATATACGGGCAGGCTTTTCGCAGTCCCGTATTTTTCCCGGACCTCTTCCTGATATGCGTCGAGATTCAACTGGCACATGGGGCATGTGGTTACAAAACAGTTAGCGCCCCTTGCCAGCGCGTCCTTGAATATTTTGGCCATGAGTTTAAGCGCCATGTCCATATCATTGACCGCCGCGGATGCGCCGCAGCAATCGGTCTTGTATCCCCAGTCAAGCGGTTCTGCGCCTACCGTCTTCAGAAGACCTTCCATCGCAACGGGGTTTTCGACACTGTCCGATAGAGGCATGTCCGAGGGGAATCTTGTGAGCAGGCATCCATAATAGCACACCGGTTTGAGTCCGGTGAGTTTTCTCACCGTCTTTTCTTTAATTTCACCCTCTCTGGAGAGGAGCACTTCCAGAATATTGGATATCTTTATCCTGCCTTCCACTTTTTTTGAGAGCTCGGCATTTATCTCTGACTTTAATGCCAGGTTACCCGCAAGCGTCTTCTGCGAAACAAGTGTCCTGCTGTAGCACGACGAGCATGGTATCATCATTTCGGAGAGCCCGGTTGCGTCCGCAATTCCCAGGTTACGGGCCGCGAGGGCGATTGCAAGAAAATCATCAGTCTTGCTGGCAGATGTTGCCCCACAGCAGTTCCAGTCTTCTATTTCACTGAGTTCAACACCGATCCTGCCCAGTACATTCTTAGCCTGAATATCATACAGTTTAGATGATGCATGTAATGAACAGCCGGGATAATAAGCTATTTTCATGGTTAACCCTTAGCACCCTTCTTTTCAGCAGCTTTTCTGAAGAGGCCTTTTATTTCAGATTTACCTTTTGTCCTGTCAAGCTTGAAATGCATCCTCTTGTTTTTTATCATTGCGCGTCCCAGCTTCGAGGTGTTTTTAATGTCTTCCTTCACAGCGTTCAAACCGCCTTTTTTGAAATTCTCTATCTCATAGATGGCCATGAATTCGAGTTCATTGCTCCTGCCTAAATGAGAAATCGATTTTACGAATGAGGAGTGGAAAGACGCTACTCTTGGGATGTTCGGCTCGACATGGGCCTCCTTGGCCATCTGTTTGAGCGTCTCGTTTATCCTTGACGTATGTATGCTGTTGGGACAGCGTGTGCCGCATGTATAGCAGGCCACGCATTTCCAGATGAGAAGATTGTTTAACACACCTGATTTTTCCCCGAGAAGGACCATTCTGATAAGTCTGTCAGGGGTGATACCGGATTCTTCACCGACCGGGCATCCGGCGGCACAGCGGCGGCACTGGTAGCATGCCGTCAAGTTCTGACCCGAGCGGTCCATGACCTCTTTCAGCAGGTCATTTGATGTTTCAGTGCTGTATTTCAAAGATGAGGTTGTCATAGTTTTACCTTCTTTTTGATCGTTCAGACAAAATCCGGAACTCCTTCTTGATACTTTTAATATATTAAAATGTTGGTCGTAAAATCCAGACGATCACTTTAATCCTTACATCTATAAGGGTTTGATGAATCACCCCCCTACATTCCAGCATGCAACTTGGCTGATGTCACGGTGTTCTTCATCAGCATGGTAATGGTCATAGGTCCGACTCCACCTGGCACCGGCGTTATCGCACCCGCTATCTCCTTGGCAGCATCGAAATCAACGTCTCCCTTCAGGATAGGGACCATCTTGCCGGTCTTTTCGCTCTTCTTTTCTCCGACACGGTTTACACCCACGTCTATAACGCATGCTCCGGGTTTGATCCATTCGGGCTTTACCAGACCGGGGACACCGGCGGCCACGATGAGTATGTCGGCGCGTTTGCAGTGCGCTTCAAGGTTTTTCGTTCCTGTGTGGACGATCGTTACCGTCGAGTTCGCCCCTCTGCCCTTCTGAAGCATGATATTTGCGATCGGTTTACCGACGATATTCGAGCGGCCCACAACTACGACTTCAGCTCCATTAGTATCAAAACCCGCGCGCACGATCAGTTCCTGGATGCCTGCCGGAGTGCAGGGAAGAAACCTTGCCTCTTTGCCTCCAATCATGAGACGTCCCACATTGACCGGATGAAAGGAGTCAACGTCCTTGTCAGGATCAATTGCGTTGAGCACCTTCTTTTCATCAATATGCTTCGGAAGCGGCAGTTGGACCAGGATACCGTGAATTTTGGGGTCCTTGTTGTATTTATCAATCAGCTTGAGCAAATCCGCTTCGGATATTTCCGCGGCCTGATCGTCCTGCAATGAATGGAAACCCAGCTCATGGGCGGTCTTTTGTTTGGCGGTAACGTAACTGACAGATGCAGGGTTCTTGCCAACCAGTATCGTGACCAGTCCCGGAACAACACCTTTCTTGTCCTTTAAATCAGCAACTTCCTTTTTGAGCTCTTCCCTTATCTGTGCGGCGATCTCTGTCCCGCTTATGATCTTGGCAGACATACTATTCCTCCTTAAGATAATGTCAGTGTCAGTTTAAAGTGTCAGTGTGACATGCCGGTTTTTATAACGGACTGACACTAATCACTGTCACAGGTTTTTTATTAATTCAAGAAATTCGATCCTTGTTGATTCTTTAGTGCGGAAGATCCCCCGGACAGCCGAAGTCATCGTCCTCGCATTGGGTTTTTTTACACCCCGCATCGACATGCACAGGTGCTCCGCGTCGATTATGACCATCGCACCTTTGGGTTTCAGCTTTTCCATGATCATATCAGCCAGCTGAGTGGTAAGCCGCTCCTGAACCTGAGGCCTTTTTGCAAATATCTCGACCGCCCTGGCAAGCTTGCTCAGACCGACTATTTTACCGCCTGCCGGGATATACGCGACATGCGCCTTTCCGATAAATGGCAACAGATGGTGTTCACATACCGAATAGAAGGGGATGTCCCTGAGAATGACCATCTCATCATGGCTTTCACCCGCGATCGGTTTTAATATTTCTTCCGTAGGGGTCTGGAGCCCTGAAAATATCTCCTCGTACAGTTCGGCTATACGTCTTGGAGTATCTTTTATACCCGGTCTCTCAGGGTCTTCACCGATCCCTTCAAGAATCAGTTTGACGCCTTTTTCAATTTTTTTCTTGTTCAAAAAGGGTCTCTCTTTTCAGGAAAATAGTTAGAAAGTTTAACATTTGAAGGCAATTAGTGTCAAAAGGGCAGCTTAAGAGACTAATTATCCGAGCAGTGAATCATTCTCCCGTCGGTTAAAATAATATCCATTTTAATGTCATGTGGTTCCGATGGAATTTCTCCTGCTATCTGTTCTTCGAAGGCAAGAGCGATAAATAAAGGGATATTCGACACAGCGCCGGAGGCCGACCGCTCAGAGCTGACTGCCGATAACAGTTTGTCGTAGTACCCGCCACCATATCCGATGCGGTTGCCTTTCATATCAAAGCCCGCTCCCGGTATTATTATCAGGTCAAGAGCGCTTAATTCAACCTCCCTGTTTTCCCTGACTCCCGGTTCGGGGATACCCATATAACCGGGTACAAGTTCAGCCACGTCTCTGACCTCGTACAGTTTCAACACTTTGTTATTTGAATCCACCACTGGGAGTATCAGCTTTTTACCGGAAGCGATTATATGCGAAAGGCAGCTTACAGTATCTGCCTCGGAGCGGAATGAGACATACATCATTACATTCTTCGCATTCCTGAATTCTTCCAGAGAAAACAGCCGCTGACGTATCGAAGCGTTTTTCCGCGCCCGCAGTTCGGAAGGGATGGCATCTCTTTTTTTCAAAAGCTCTGCCCTGATGTTTTTCTTCAAACGAGTTTCTCCAGGGACGATTTGATGGTGAGCGCTTCTTTAAACGTCTGCTCTGAAGCTTTATGGGAAGGCAGGCCCCTGACATCCGCCTCCATTATATTATCGTTAAAGCTCATTGCTCCGAGGAACTCGATGTCCTTCAGTTCATTTCTAATAAACGATATGTCTTCTTCTTTTCTCACTTTGTTTGCCACGACAAAAACCCTCTTGACCCCAAGACCCTTTGCAAGGTCTTTTACGGCATGTGCGGTCTGAATGCTCCGCTGTCCGGGTTCAACAACAACAATAAACGCATCGACGCCTTCCGCCGTCCCCCTGGTAAAATGCTCGATGCCTGCCTCCATGTCAACGATAATGATTTCATCACGCTCTACGATAAGGTGCTTTAAGAGTCTCCTCAAAAGGGCATGCTCCGGACAATAACATCCCGATGCCGCGATCTTTGACTTACCCATGACCAGCAGAATTATGTTGTCCAGTCTGAAACCGAACCCCTCCGGGATATCATCTACCCTTGGATTGATCCTGAATATACTACCGCTTGACCCGGGCTTGGCGCCGGTCCGTTCTTCAATCAGGTCGGCCAATTCTGCAATAGGTCTTACCTCATCTATTTTTTCTCTGGGGATGCCAAGGGCTGCGGCAAGATTTGCATCCGGGTCAGCGTCGACAGCAATTACCTTTTTGCCTTCTGAAGCGTATATATAACTTAATAATGCTGACAGCGTTGTTTTTCCAACACCACCCTTGCCGGTAACAGCTATTTTCATAATGACTTATTCCCTGCGATCTTACGGAAATTAATAGTTCCGCAATATTACCACGCAGTCAAAAATATTGTCAAAATAGAATGGCGACAGCTACATAAATATAAACAAGCGGCTCAATAATCTCACAATAACCAACAGAATCAATTAGTTGTAAGTGTCTATATATATTAAGTCTGTTACAAATCAAGTTTTAACGATGAATTTCCGATATAGAATATAAAAATATATTTCCGGACAGTAATGCCCGGAAATTTAATACATATATTGGATCAGCCTGTTATCAATGAAAATTAGAGACATTTTCTTTTCGAAATCAAGAATTGACCAGTTGTACTCAGACCATTTCAATCTTCAAAAGTACTTCACTCTCTACAGTATTGGTTTCTTTGTGCTGTTGATCACTTTATTAGGCCTGGTTTTCATAACTCATGAAAAAAAGATATTAGTCAATTCCGCGGTCTCTGCTGCCAAAGAATTTGCCTTGCAGCTTAACTATCATGTCCAGGAGAAAGGCGTTGTCCCGAACATAATGGCGCCCAACAGTTCAAACGATGAGAGATCCCGGGATTACGAGAACCTGGACAAAATTATCAGCGAATATTTGTCGAAGTTCCCGGATATCGTAAAGATCAAAATATTCGACCGGACCGGGAGGACCGTCTATTCAACAGAAACCGATAAAATCGGCACAATAGATATCCATGACCCGCTGAAAAAGGCCTTATCAGGGCAAATAGCTTCGGTCCTGACAAGACGCATAAAATCATCGCCCGGCAATAGTGCGGAAAACGGGAAAACGTTCTCAGTTGATATCCTTGAAATATATCTTCCTGTTTATGAGAACAAGAAGGGATTAAATCTTCAAGAAGATGTCATAGGTGTATTTGAAGTTTATAAAGATGTCAGTAAAGTATTTGATGAAGCAAAGAAAGGCGGCTATACCATCTCCCTCTTGTTTATCGTCTCGATGAGCATACTTTTCTTTATATGGCAAATAATCATCAGAAAAGCGGACAGAATCATCACATCAAAGAATTCGGAGATTAACAAGTACAACAGGGAACTTGAGGAAGCCCAGCATAAAATAACCGAAAGCATCGATGAAGTTATAAAACACGAAAGTTTTCATGTCAGATACATGAACCATGACCTGACCAAATGCTGGGAGGAAAAAAATTGCACCAAGAAAGACTGCCCCAGTTATGGGTCAAAAGACCTGAGATGCTGGCAGGTGGCAGGTACATTTTGCGGAGGCCGGGCCCAGGGGATATTCGCGCAGAAGTACGGAGACTGCAGGCAATGCGAGGTCTTCAAGCACGCCTTCGGCAACAGGATTAACACGATAGGGGAAAGCTTCAATAACATGATGGCGCTGCTTCAAAGCAAACACCTGGAACTGCAGGAAGCAAATCAGAAACTTAACATACTTGTTGATATTGATCCGCTGACTCAAATAGCCAACCGAAGAAGTTTCCAGCACAGGATAGAAAATATTCATTTGCTGGCACTCAGGTATAATCATCCATACAGCATTATTATTTGCGACATCGACAACTTCAAACTTTATAATGATACATACGGACATCAGCAGGGTGATTATGTCTTGATTTCAGTAGCCAACGCGATGAAAACATCCATCAGAAGGTCAGATGAGATTTTCAGGTGGGGGGGGGAAGAATTCATAGTAATCCTTCCTGAGCAAAATCATGCTGATGCACTGAAGGTCGCAGAAAACCTGAGGGCCTCTATTCACGACCTGGGGCTTAAACATCAAAAGAGTGATCTGCATATAGTCACCATCAGCTGCGGTGTTGCCTCTTTTTATCCATGGAAGACAAGAGACATTGGATGGGAATATGTTGTCAAGCAGGCAGATGACGCCCTCTACAAGGCAAAGCTCGGCAAGAAAAATTGTGTCTACTCCGCAGCCAAAATATAGAGGGACACATCCGTCATAGTCTCTTTAGTGAAACTCGCATTGCTCCGCCGGTATTTTCCGATTTAATATTATCAGCATGACGATCTTCTGATGGTCGAGTACTGGTCGCTATCAAGAAGTTGTAAAAAAAACCGATATATCGTATATGACAACCATTAATACTATAAGGAGATCCATGATGTTACAAAAGTTAGTTATATTCATTTCTCTCGTGTTATTAATTGCATTGACTGGCATGCCGATGGCTGCAAAAGTCCCAGCGCCTACAGAACCTCCCAAAGGAGTAAAAATCATCTCGATTAATGAAGTCGATGAGTTATTAAATCAAAAGAATGTTTATATTTTTGATATGAGAAAAGAACTGTATTACGGCAGAGGACATATCCCGGGCGCTGTTTCACTACCATATAAATGGACCAAAAACAAGATCCGTTATAAAGATACTGGCGACTTCGACACCAGCAAACTTCCCACTGATAAAAATGCTGTCATCATCTTACACTGTGACGGTCCGGATGAATGGAAGTCTTACTACTCATCTAAAGCCGCCAAAGAAGCCGGATATAATAATGTATTATGGCTCAGAGACGGATATTCTGCGTGGTCTAACAAAGGATATACCGTAGAGCATTAACCAGACGAGCTAAAAATATCTCCTCCATTCTGAGATTCAGTTCCCTATTCTGAAAACAGTTTTACTCTGCCTGGAATCAACCACGGAATATTACCACATTGAGAAATGTCCGGTTGAAGCGCATTACATCCTAAAACTTAGATTAACAAATCCTTATTACTCATAAATTGACATCGGTCAATCACTGGATTATTATATTCCCAGAATCATTTCGGACTTTTTTTCAGTCAGGAGGAATAATGCCGGAAGCCAAATTAAAAGTAATACTGTTGCGTCACACTCCAAACCCCGAAGAGACAGTAGCTATGGCCGCTAAACTCTGCTACAGTCCATCAAGTATCTCATCACTTAAAGACAAGATAGAGACAAAAGACCAGAAGTCTTTTGTCAATAAACTAATCGAAATGGGGCATATGTCTCCCATTGAGCATCCTACATTCACATTTGCCATTGAGGGTATCTCAAGGGCATGTTCACATCAGCTGGTCAGACACAGACTGGCCTCATACAGCCAGCAGTCTCAGCGTTACGTAAGTGAGGAGGCCGGATTTGATTATGTCATTCCGCCTGCAATTAAAAAAGACAAAGAACTTAAACGTGTATTTGTAGCTTTTATGAAAGACGCCCAAAAAACTTATAACGCAATGGTAAAGGAATTAAATGCGAAAGGAATTAAAGGGGAGTCAGCCAACCAAGACGCCCGTTTTATTCTTCCCAATGCCGCTGAAACGAAAATAATGGTGACCATGAATGCCAGGGAATTACTTCATTTCTTCAGACAGAGATGTTGTAACAGGGCTCAGTGGGAAATCAGAAAAATGTCTGAAGAGATGTTAAATCTCGTAAAAAAAGTCGCACCCATAATATTTTGCAAAGCTGGACCAGGATGTCTATATGCCCCCTGCCCCGAAGGTTCTTATACGTGCGGGAACATCCGAGAAGTAAGAAGAAAATATGGAATCAAGAAATAGTCGTTTCGGCCTGTTGCATAAATGATAATCCAGCTCCGTAAGCAGCCTATTATGATTAAGGCATTAACAACTAATCTTTTCGTGTTTAGTCCGTTATTCGGTACAATGATTCCCGGCTAATCACTCTCGGTCTTGAAATCTTGCAGCCTAAATGCTCACTGTTTCATAGTGTTAAGATAAGAACTGAATTCGACCCTCCACATTAAGTTTTTTTATTAAATAAATAATAATTTCTTATTTGCATAATGCATAATTTTAGTGTTAACTAGATAAATAAGGCATGTATAAAATTACCTGCCTTGTTCGTGATGGGAAGGGAACTTATTCCGACCATTTTAATTTAGGGTGCTGGAATTAAGTAAGTGTTGAGCCCCTTCGGGGAAGCCTGATCTTACTTTTGAGGCGCCCACCTGCAAAACAGGGTTTATAGTTTCATTTCTACACGGCAAGGTGGGAATCGAACCATAACAAAACAGCCGGAGGATAACCTCCGGCTGTTTTGTTATGTTATTGTGTTTTCTAAAAAACCCCGATAAGCATCTCGATAGATTAACTATTCCACTATCTTTTCAACTCGTTCCAATTCAATAAATATTAATGATCATTCTGGATTGCTGCTTTAAAGCCTGTGACTGATCAGAATTACATAGTTCTCTCATATAAATCAAATTAATCAGCGGCTTCAGAATGAATAAAGGCCGGGTAAACAAGTATATATGGCATTGAGTCAATCAGTAAAAAGAAGGGGTAATTGGAAATTATTAACAAAAATTGTTATCATATGAGCAGTTTTATAAATACTTATACACTTTAAACAACAGTTCTTTTTAATTTGTATTATTCCATTTAAATTATAAGCCTAAACAATTCAAGAAAAATATGATACAAAGACAAGATCATCTGAAAAAAATGGAGATAAAAAAGCAGCATAAACTGGATGCTGGTATTGTCTCCGATGTCTTTCCCAATATTGAGGGAATAGTCATTCAGATGACATATTTCCATAATGCTGAAAACCCCATACTTATGCAGCGTAAAGTTAATGTCTTTCCTTCCAGTTACGCCTTTTTTAAGATGGAATGCATGATAAAAGGGTGTGAAGGGGGAGGCTTTGATCTTACATCCTTGATAACAAGAAATATTAAACAGCGCAAGAAGTCATTTAAGGGTGAAATGGTTTGCAAGGGGAAAAACGGTGGGAAACCATCTGACCACGCAAAGATATCTTATGAAATCAACATAAAATACAGTAATAAGAAGCGAACTAAATAAGTTGAATTTACGTCTCCGGATCAGTGTGATTTATTAAACTTAAAGGCCTTCATCCTTTTCTTCCTGGCTTCAATCCGTTTTCGTTTCTCTTTAACAGAGGGTTTCTCATAATATCTTCGATTTTTCAATTCCTTGAATATACCCTCTTTTTGAAGCCGTAACTTCAGATCCCTTATCGCCTTTTCTATATTATTACCTTTGACTTTGATTTCCAAGATATTTTATCTTCTCCCCCTTCTTCCTGAGCCGGCGCCACCTCTCCCTTTACTGTTACCATAACCGCCTCTACCCCTGTCAAAACCACCTCTTCCTCCTCCAAAATCCCTCTTTTCTCTGGGCGGTTTGGGACGCGCTTCATTAACTACAATTGTTCTTTCCATAAAGGATGTTCCGTTCAAATCGGTAATGGCCTTCTTCGCATCATCTTCCGATGCCATTTCAATAAACGCAAAACCCTTTGACTGGCCTGTATTCGCATCAGTTATGATCTTTGCCGACTCTACTTCACCTATCGATGAGAATAGTTTGACAAGATCATCTTCTGATGCATTAAATGAAATACTGCCCACGTATAACTTCTTTCCCATATTTTTTCCTCTCCAAAATAAAAAATGCCTCCCAGATTTTAAAGCTGTGAGGCTTGCCAACTTTAAAAGTTATACTACTATAGCACAATTTAAATATATTTGTTGTCAAGACATGAATCCTTTAATATAACCAAGGGTCTCATCAATCAAGGGGAGAACCGCTTCTTCTCTCCTCTGTAATAATTAGGTTTTTTTATTGCAGCAAGACTTAATATTTGATAACGCAATGCGCTTGCACTTGGAACCATTATACCAGCATCTGATTTCAATTGTTAAACAGGTGGAGATGGAATATAATTATCAGATTATACGTGATTCAATAAGTAACAACAAATTCAACCGCAACACTCGAGAGGAATATATTTTAATAAACGGCTTTCATGAATTTTTTGACATTTGCCTTTATATCCCCATATAAAATTCCTGAAGACACCGCGGTGGCATCTGCACCTGACTTCAGCACAGTATTCACATTTTCCCACGTTATGCCTCCTATTGCAACTATCGGTATAGTGATATGCTGCGCGACTCGTCTTAGAGATGTTATTCCCCTCGGGCTGCCTGCATCTTTTGTCGTAGTATGAAACATGGGGCCGAAGCCGATATAGTCTGCCCCATCTTCCTGTGCCCTTATTGCTTGACTTAAACTGTGTGTGGAAACTCCGATTATTTTCTGTTTACCAATTATTTTTCTTGCCTCAGCAACAGGCATGTCTTCCTGACCCAGGTGCACACCGTCAGCGTCCACGGCAAGTGCGATATCAGGATAATCATTCATGATGAAAACAACGCCGCACTTCTTCGTGAACTTCCTGATGTCAACAGCTGTATGGTAAATATCCTTTTTGGAAAGACACTTCTCTCTCAACTGTATCGTCCTGATACCCGCATTTATCATCCTTCGAACGATTCGCGTATGTGACAGCCCGGCTATCCGGGTATCGGTAACGAGGTAAAGCGGGTGGGCAAATAATTTATTGATCATACTCTCAAGACCAGCTTGCATCACTACGTGCGCCGCTGCCGGTGAACATACAGTCATTTACATCAGCACCACATCGAGCTAATGCACTCAGGACTGTCCGCCGTTCTTTTTTCTTTCGAGAAAATGCGTATTGATGTTGCCTTTTATGAAATCGGGGTCGTCAAGCAATTTAAGAAAGAACGGGATTGTGGATTTGATGCCATCGATGATAAATTCGTTTAATGCCCTCTTCATCTTTACAATGGCCTCTTTCCGGTCTTTTCCGTGGACTATCAATTTTGCTATGAGCGAGTCGTAATGGGCAGGTACGGTCCATCCCGAATAAGCGGCTGTGTCGGTTCTGACGCCTCTTCCGCCCGGCGGTACAAACAGGGCAAGCTTCCCGGGGGACGGGATAAATCTTTCAGGGTCTTCGGCATTTATCCTGCATTCGATGCTGTGTCCGGAGATTTTTATGTCCTGCTGACGCAGAGCAAGCGGCTCTCCTGCAGCAAGTCTTATCTGTTCTTTAACTATATCCACTCCGGTAATCATCTCGGTAACGGGGTGTTCGACCTGGATTCTGGTGTTTATCTCCATAAAATAAATCTGTCCGTCATTGGCGAGAATAAATTCTATTGTACCGGCATTTCTGTATTTAAAGGCCTTCGCTGCCTTGATAGCCAGCTCTCCGATTTTTTTTCTGAATTTCGAGTCCGCCAGCATATACGGAGCTTCTTCAATAAGTTTCTGATGCCTTCTCTGAATAGAGCAGTCCCTTTCACCGAGGTGTATCATATTCCCTTTGTTGTCGGCAAGGATCTGCACTTCTATGTGCCTCATGTCCGGAATGTATTTCTCAATATACAGGTCTCCGTTTGCAAAGGCCGCCAGCGCCTCCTTCTGGGCCATGTAATACATCTGGGGCAGATCTTTTTCCTCCTGGACTATCCTCATACCCTTGCCGCCTCCTCCCGCGGAGGCCTTAAAGATGACGGGAAAACCTATAGTCTTGGATATCTTCAGTGCGTCCTCTTCGTTCAGCACCGGGGTTTCGCTGCCGGGAACAACCGGGATGCCTTTTCTTTTCATCAGCTTGCGAGCCATCGACTTGTCCCCGCCTATACGGATGTTTTCGGCAGAGGGTCCGATAAAAGTTATTCTTGAAGCCCTGCAGGCCTCAACAAAATGGGAGTTCTCAGCGAGGAAGCCATATCCCGGATGAATCGCGTCAGAGTCGGTAATCTCGGCTGCGCTGATAATCGCAGGTATATTCAAATAACTCTGTCCCGCGGCCGCAGGACCTATGCAGATCGCCTCGTCAGACAGTCTTACAGGCAGGGTATTTTTATCTATTTCCGAATAAACGACAACGGTCTTTATACCCAGTTCATGACACGCGCGGATAATTCGTAATGCAATTTCTCCGCGATTGGCTATGAGAATTTTATTAAATAGGCTCATTATGCAGGTTCAATGCGGAAAAGAGGTTCGCCGTATTCTACGGAATGTCCGTTCTCGATAAGGATCTGCTGGACAGTACCGTCCGTATCGCTCTCAATTTCATTCATTAATTTCATCGCTTCAATTATGCAGAGGACCTGTCCCTTTTTAACGGAACTGCCAACATCAACGAAAGGAGCCGCCTCAGGAGCAGGCGCCCTGTGGAATATGCCTACTATCGGTGAGGTAATAGTCACATATCTGGTTTCCTCGACCGGACTCTCTTTGGCCGCCGGGATTTCCTCTACAACAGGTTTGGCCGCGGAAGGGGTTGCCTCAAAAGAGGGGAAAAACTTTTCTCTTTTGATCTTCAGTTTGGCCCCATCTCTTTCTATCTGAAGCTCGGTAATATCGGTGTTCTGCAAAAGTTCTATCAAATTTCTTATTTCGTCTAGTTCCATAATATTCCCCGTATACAGTCTGAGTTTATTTAGCCTTTGTTACAGCTAACAGTTAAAAGCTTATTTCACCCTTTCAATGTATTCAGATGTTCTTGTATCAATCCTTATGACGTCTCCCTCACTCAGATGAAAAGGTACTTTAACCGTGATCCCTGATTCCAGAGTGGCTGGCTTGCTTCCTCCGCTCGCGGTATCGCCTTTAAATCCGGGATCAGTCTTCACTATTGTCAGTTCAACAAACATGGGGACCTCAACCGCTATGGGAGAACCGCTGTAAAACAATATCTTCACTTCCATATTTTCTTTGAGAAATTTCTTTGCATCGCCTAATTGCTCGACATTAAGGGGGATTTGCTCATAACTCTCATTATCCATAAAATGATAATGATCATCACTATAAAGATACTGCATCGTTTTTTCTTCCAGATTGGGAACTTCGAATTTTTCCCCGCCTTTAAATGAGTCATCAAAAATACTCCCGGTTATCAGGTTCTTCAGTTTTGTCCTGATTATCGCTCCGCCCCTCCCCATCTTGTGATGCTGATAATCGATTATTTCGTGAGGCGCCCCTTTATATTCGATCTTGATGCCTTTTCTGAATTCACTCGTTGATATCATTCACTAGACCTCTATTATTTTTAATTTTTTTGGCAGAGAAGTTATCACCTCAGCCCCGTCTTTTCTTACCGCTATCATGTCCTCTATCCTCACACCGCCGAACTCCGGCAGATAAATCCCGGGTTCAATGGTAAATATCATGTCTTTTTCGACAGTATCTGTACTACGCCATGATACTACAGGCTTTTCATGAACTGCAAGTCCCACCCCATGCCCGGTGCCATGCCCGAAAAAATCATCATAGCCCGCCTGTTTTATATGGTCCCGCGCGCCGGCATCGACCTCAGAGGCTTTAATTCCCGGTCTTACGGCAGCAATGGCCTTTTTCTGGGCATCAAGTACTTCGTAATATAATTTTCTCTGTCTGGAAATATCCGGGCCCTTTATAAGTATTGTCCTTGTCATGTCCGAAAAATATCCATCGCACTCGCCTCCCCAGTCGAATATAATAAGATCCCCCTTTTTAATTATTCTGTCGGTTGGCTTGGCGTGAGGGAGGGCTGACCTGAAACCAGATGCTACTATAACCTCAAAGGGCAATTTTTTGCAACCTTCCAGCTTTAGTAATTCCTCAAGTTTTAAGGCAAGTTGGCGCTCTGTAACACCTTTCTTTATTGACGGCAGCATCTTCCGGAATGCTGACTCGGCCCGCCTGACAGCAGTCTTAATCGATAGCAATTCCTTCGGGGTCTTAATTATGCGAAGCGATTCCACGATATTGGTCAGTGGTTTTAGCGCTATATTATTCTTTAGAAGCTTCCTGTAAAAACCATATGTAATATTATGGTCCTCAAAGCCGAGCATCCTTATCTTTAAGACCTCGCATATTTTTTTTATCTCTTCGCTTCTTTCCGTATGTTCAATCCTGATGCTCCAGCCCCTGATCTCATCCCTGACCTGTTCCTGATAGCGGAAATCCGTCACAAATACGGCACTACCGGAAGTGATGACGGCAAATCCCGAGGAGCCGGTAAAACCCGTCAAATATCTCAAATTAGCGAGATCGGTAACCAGGAATCCGTCGACTTTCTGCTGTTGAAGCAGTTTTCTAAGATGTGCCTTTTTTTGCATTCGATGCGATTTGGACAGCCGCCCTTAAACCGAGAAGGTAGCTTTCCGGACCAAAGCCCGAAATCTGCCCGTATGCCACGGGCGAAATGAGTGATTTATGTCTGAATTCTTCCCTCTTATAAATATTGGAGAGATGAATTTCCACCGTCGGTATCTCGACAGCCGCTATAGCGTCCCTTATCGCAACGCTTGTGTGAGTATAGGCTGCCGGATTGATCAGAAGCGAAGAGTAAGGTTTTGAGTTCTGTATAAGATCAACAATTTCACCCTCATGATTTGACTGCCTGATATCAATTTCAACCTTGAGTTCCTTTGCAAGTTGCTTCAGAAGTTTATTGATTTCAGCGAGCGTTTTAGTGCCGTAAACACTCGCTTCCCTTGTGCCTAATAGATTGAGGTTTGGTCCATGAATTATCAGTATCTTCATTTAAGCCCCCTTTCTAAGGCGCCATTATGCCTTTTTCACTATTGCCAGCATTCTGTCAAGAATAATATCTGCCACTTCTATTTTTTTCATCACCGGATAATCCGTAGCACTGCCTTTGCGGTCAATTATCGTTACCACGTTCGTATCTACATTAAAACCCGCGTCTGTCCTGGATATATCATTCAGTACGATCATATCAAGATTTTTCTTCTTCAATTTATTAACCGCACTTCTAATATTCTTACCTGATTCAGCGGCAAAACCCACCAGGACCCTCTTCCCCTTTTTCCTCCCCAGCTTCTCAAGTATATCAGCATTTTTCTTTAATTTCAAAGAGATCTCGTCTTTCTTGCTGAGTTTTACTTTAGCTGTATCAGAAGGTGAGTAATCAGATACGGCCGCTGCCATGACAACCGATGTAGCTTTTTTGAAATGCCTGAAAACCTCAGCCTCCATCTCCGATGCTCTTTCCACCGCGACAAACGAAACTCCCAACGGGGGTTCCTGAGAAGATGGTCCGCTGATGAGAGTAACATCAGCACCGCGCCTGAAGGCGGCTTTCGCAATCGCATACCCCATTTTGCCGGATGAATGATTTGAAATAAATCTTACCGGATCTATCGGCTCAACGGTAGGACCCGCTGTTATCAAAATATTCTGCCCTGAAAGGTCCTTCTCTGACAGCGCGGCCGTAGCGGCCTCAACAATCTCCGCAGCTTCAACCATGCGGCCCTCGCCTTCGACCCCACAGGCAAGACTGCCTGACACGGGACCTACAAACCGTACTCCGGACTGTTTCAGGTCCCTGATATGTTTGTTTACCGTCGGATGACGATACATCCTTACATTCATTGCAGGTGCGATAAGTACAGGCCCTTCGTAGGTCAGCCAGAGATTGCTAAGCAGATTGTCCGCAATACCGCATGATATTTTATTAATGGTATTAGCGGTCGAAGGGGCAATGATAAAGAGGTGGACGTCTTTCGACAGATTTATGTGACTGAAGGGGTCCTTGAAAAGATCGGTAAATACCTGATTGCCCGTAACCGCCTCGAATGTATAAGGGGTAATAAAACGGCACGCTGCCTCTGTCATGACTACTTTTACGCGAGCCCCGCCATCAATAAGCCGGCGTGCCAGTTCAACGGATTTATAAGCCGCAATACTCCCGGTTACTCCAAGAAGAATATTTCGATCCTTCAGCACTTATTTTAGTTATCCCCGAAGATGTCCTCAATTGACTTCTTTTGTTCGGATTCACCCTTCTCGCTCAGATACACCTTCAGGTCCTTTTCGAGTTCGGTCATGTCTTCAGGCATGGTTTCTTTTTGCTGTGCCTCATCCATCATCCGTTTGTGGGTAAGTTTCTTCTCCTCTTCACTCGCCTTGACGGCTTCTTCCCCAATGAGAATCTTTACCGCACCTGTTGCAACTTCTTCGATAGCGAGTGTCGTGATTTTCTGCGCCTTTGAAGCGATGACCGGAAGGGAACCCTGAGACAAGGCTTTGGCCCTCTTGACGGAAGCTACAACCAGCCTGTAAGCTCCGTCAATTTTTTCTTTGTCATACGCTATAGGCAATGAAATTATGTCCATAAAAACCTCCTGTGAGCTACTTGATTTTATATATTTTTTCCGTTCTTTTCGGGCCGACCTTTGATGTCCTGAGTCTTGACGAGATGATTATGCTTTCAAGCTCATTGTATGCTTTATCAATTTTGTCATTGACCACAATATAGTCATAATGTCTGCTATAAGCTATCTCTTTCTTCGCATTATCAAGCCGCTCCGCTATTACTTCCCTGGGGTCGGTCCCGCGATTTACGAGTCTTTTCCTGAGAACTTCCATTGAAGGAGGAAGTATAAATATATAAAGAGCGTCCTCATATCTCTTTTTTATCTGCATGGCACCACGCGTGTCAATGTCAAGTATTATATCATAACCCGCCCTGTTAAACTCCTTCAGTCTCCTTATGGATGTACCATACAGATTGCCGTGAACAGTTGCCCATTCGGCAAATTCACCTTTATCTATCATTTTCATGAACCTGGCCTTACTGATAAATGTGTAGTCAATATTATCACGCTCTCCTTTTCTCGGCGGTCTCGTAGTATAAGACACGGAAAGTTTAAGGTCCGGGTTCTTTTTTAACAATAGCTTACAGAGCGTGGTCTTGCCTGCGCCGGAAGGGGCTGATACGACAAATAATGTCCCTCTCGTTTTATTGCTTTTTCTTGTCTTGCTTACCGTCATTTATTCTACAGAAAACCTTTGAGTAATAGTTTCGACCTGAAGTGCGGAAAGAATCACATGATCGCTGTCAGTTACGATTATGGCCCTTGTCTTCCGGCCCTGGGTAGCGTCAATCAGCTTTCCCCTCTCACTGGCCTCATCACGCAGACGTTTCATGGGGGATGATCCGGGCGCCACTACCGCTATTACACGAGAGGCGGATACGACGTTTCCAAAACCCACGTTTATCAGCATTACTCCATGTCCGGATTTTATCATTACCTCACCTCTTCCGCAGTTTTTACTTATTCATTGGGACCTGACGGCCCCGGTACAGGTACTTCCAAATAAATCCTGGCATCCTCTGCCAATTCAGAGCCGTCTCATTATTCAGTCAGCACACGGCCTACTGTAAATTCTGGATCTGTTCTCTGATTTTTTCAAGCTCATGCTTGACCTCAACTACATTACTGGCAATCTCAAAATGCTGCGCCTTGGACCCAATCGTATTTATCTCTCTTCGCAGTTCCTGTACGATAAAATCCAGTTTTTTCCCGACTGAATCCTCTGTGCTTATAACTTCCGTAAAATGTTTCAAATGACTCTTTAACCTGACTATCTCTTCTGTTATATCGGACCGCTCAATCAAAATAGCGACCTCCTGAACTATTCGTGTCTCGTCAACCTGTACATCACCGAGCATCTCCTTCAGCCGTTCATACAGCCTTTCCCTCGATGAGGTGATAAATTCATCTCTTTTTTGTTCAATGCCGGAAAGATAACTTCTGATGAGTTCGAGTCGCTGATTTATGTCGAGAACGAGGTCAGCCCCTTCGTCAAGTCTTGTTTTTGCAAGTCCATCCAAGGCTGCTTCAAGAGCCCTGTAAAAATCCTCCAAATCAATATCAACTTCATCAAGCATAAACAGGTCCCTTTGAGAGGCCAGAAGGTCGATTCCTATGTTGTCAGTAAGAGAAAGTTCGTCTCTAAGTGAAAGAAAGGCGGTGTAATATTCCCTCGCAAGGGTTTTATTCACTTTCAGTTTTACGTTGTCCAGTTCCTGTTTGGGGACAAATACTTCCACGCGTCCCCTTTCAACC
>JBFLYJ010000299.1:0-4481 GCA_040756635.1 Nitrospirota bacterium | reverse complement strand
TCCCGACAGAGGTGCCGCTCGGCGCGAAGAAAGGAAAGGCGATACTGGTTTCCGGTCATGACCTGTATGATCTGGAGGACATATTAAAGCAGACCGAGGGCAGGGGAATAAATATATATACCCACGGGGAGATGCTGCCTACTCACGGGTATCCAGCGTTAAAGAAATATCCTCACTTTTACGGCCATTACGGTACCGCCTGGCAGAACCAGCACAAAGAGTTCGCGGAATTCCCGGGAGCGATCATCATGACGACCAACTGTCTGCAGAAGCCGCATGATTGCTACAGGGACAATGTCTTTACCTGCGGACTGGTCGGCTGGCCCGGAATAACGCACATCGATAACCATGATTTCACACCCGCCATTGAAAGGGCCCTCACGCTTCCGGGCTTCAAGGATGATGCAGCGGGCAAGACTGTGATGACAGGCTTTGCGAGAAATGCGGTAATGAGTGTCGCAGACAAGGTAATTGACGGCGTTAAAAGCGGGGCCATAAGGCATTTCTTCCTGGTCGGCGGATGCGACGGCGCCAAGGCAGGAAGAAATTACTACACCGAGTTTGTCGAGAAAGTCCCGAAGGACTGTGTGGTGCTTACACTGGCGTGCGGTAAATTCAGGTTCTTTGACAAAGACCTCGGCGACATCGGGGGCATACCCCGCCTGCTCGATATAGGACAGTGTAACGACGCCTATTCAGCAATCCAGATCGCGGTCGCGCTCTCCAAGGCGTTTGGAGTGGGCGTGAATGAACTGCCCCTGTCGATGGTGCTTTCATGGTATGAACAGAAGGCGGTCGCGATACTGCTGACGCTGCTCTACCTCGGCATCAAGGACATACGGCTCGGCCCGACGCTGCCTTCATTCCTGACGCCGAATGTGGTGGATTTCCTTGTGACCCATTACAATATCAAGCCCATCACTACTGCAGAAGAGGACCTGGCGGCAATACTTGAAGAAGAGGCTGTGGGAGCTTAGCAGTCATGTGAAAAAAAGGGGGAAGATCTCTTCCCCCTTTTTTGTTGCCCGTATAAAAACTGCATTTACACTACTTGCTGATAATAGGCGAACGGACTTGACGGAAAAGCTTTACCTGCGATACCTTGAAAGCATAAATGATGTCTTTCCGGAACTCACCGGATATTAAGTCCTGAAGTCAAGGTTTAATTCCGATATCCGATCGCATTGTAAAGGTTCTACGGCAAGCTCGTGCGCCTGATTTATTCAGCGTTAAGATTAATGGCGCGGGTCCCGGGGATAACCGGTTCACCTCACTTGGAAAGCAATTCCGGCATGGTCATGCAAAACATTTCCACTTCATGTTTGTAACTGATGCGGATTATTTCGTACAATAACCGCATGGTATTATCAGGAATTAAACAAAAGTCAGCCAAAGAACGGATACTGCCTTACATATATTTCTCCATGGTAGTCATTGTGTTTGCACTGCTGTCGGTAGTCGTCATAATGCTTCTGACAGGTTCCGTTTATGTGATTAATGACCGGTATATTCATTTTGAACATATAAATATCGTCACTATGACGATTGCGGCAGCGATTGTCATAACCGCGGTCATCGTCATGCTCAGGAAGTTCAGGGATATATTCCGGTTCATTGAGGAGCAGGTCACGCACAGGACATGAATACAGTCATTGATTTCTGGCAGCACATGCCTGAACACATAAAACCGTATATTTTTCAGATAGGGCAGTTCCAGGTCCGGTATTACGGTTTGATGTATAT
Source organism: Nitrospirota bacterium (assembly GCA_040756635.1). GTDB lineage: Bacteria > Nitrospirota > Thermodesulfovibrionia > UBA6902 > UBA6902 > UBA6902. The sequence goes on along the minus strand of JBFLYJ010000299.1, from coordinate 2,738 downwards.
CGTCGCTTTTTCGGTCCTTTATTTCCTCTCTTTTTACCGTATGAAGACCGAGGATTATGATTATTCCAGGACGGCGGTGGAAAATTATTTTGTATGGGCAATACTCGGACTCATGCTTGGTGCCAGACTGGGGTACGTGATCTTTTACAATTTCAGTTATTACGCGTCATACCCTCTGGAAATCTTCCTCCCCTTCAGTTTCAGCGGAGGCTTTCATTTTACGGGCCTTGCCGGCATGTCCTATCACGGGGGCCTTATCGGCGTAATAACGTCCACTGCGTTGTTCTGCAGAAAATACAAGATAGAGTTCTGGAGGTTTGCTGACTTTCTGATACCGTCTATACCCCTTGGATATACTTTCGGCCGTCTCGGGAATTTCATAAACGGAGAACTGTACGGACGCGCGACCACGGTGCCGTGGGGGATGTATTTCCCGCTTGATATGTCAGGGCAGCTCAGACACCCTTCGCAGCTGTACGAGGCTTTGTTGGAAGGTGTCCTTCTTTTCATTATCCTCTGGAGCATCCGAAGGAAGAGGGTCTTTCACGGTTTTTTTCTCTCCATATATATAATCGGATATGGGACGGTCCGTTTCTTTATCGAATTCCTTCGCGAGCCTGACCCGCAGATCGGGTACTTTTTCGGCATAATATCGCTCGGTCAAATACTATGCCTTTGTATGATGCTCGCGGGCCTCTCTCTTTTTTTATACAGAAAAAACCGGCACCAGAAGACGACTTGATGTGTGTTATAATTGTGCATCTTTATTACTGACCGCAATATTAAAAAAGGAGACTGATAATGCCTGTGAAAAAAGGAGACAGGGTAAAAGTTCATTATACGCTGAAGGACATAAATGGAGATGTGGTCGAATCCTCGGTCAATTCCATGCCGATTGAATTCGTAGTAGGGGAGGGAAGGGTGATAGCCGGATTCGAAAAAAATATTCTCGGCATGAAACCCAAAGACACGAAGACGGTAACGATACCGCCTGAAGAAGCTTATGGCCCTCGCGAAGAAAAAAAGGTCTTCGAGTTTGACAAAAAAAATGCGCCGGGAGACTTTGAACCGCAGATAGGACAGTCGATCCAGATGCACAGACCTGACGGTAAGACCTTTGTCGTGACTGTCATGAGCAGGACTGAGAAGGGTTTTATGATGGATGCCAACCATCCTCTTGCCGGCAAAGAACTTATTTTCGATCTCGAGCTGGTTGAGATAATGAAATAATATCGAAGGGCGTGCACCGCATGCCTTTATCGTCAGAGAAAAGGAATAATCATGTCCAACTTCACCATTCATGACTTTCTGAAAAAGAAAAAAGAGGGAAAGAAAATCACGATGCTTACCGCGTATGACTTCCCTTTTGCGCGCATCGTTGATGAAGCTGGTATAGACGCTATACTTGTAGGGGACTCGCTGGGCATGGTCGTTCAGGGTCATGAAAACACTCTGCCTGTGACAATGGATGAAATGATCTATCACACGAAGATGGTCACCAGGGCCGTCAAGAATGCAATGGTGATAGGGGACATGCCCTTCATGTCGTATCAGACCGGCGTAGATGACGCCCTGAGAAACGCCGGAAGGTTTCTCAAGGAGGGCGGTGCCGCCGCTATCAAGATGGAAGGCGGCGCGGAGATTCTGCAGCATATCAGGGCCATGACAAAATCCGATATCCCTGTGATGGCGCACATAGGCCTTACTCCGCAGTCTATTCACAGGATGGGAGGCTATAAGGTGCAGGGCAGGACCGAAGAAGCTGCCAATAAATTAATCGAGGAGGCGCACATGGTCGAAGATGCCGGCGCCTTTTCCCTTATTCTTGAAGCTATACCTATGGACCTCGCAAAAACCATATCCGGGGAGATTTCTATCCCTACTATCGGGATCGGCGCGGGACCGCACTGCGACGGACAGGTCCTCGTCCTGCATGACGTGATAGGCCTGTTTGACAGGTTCGTTCCCAAATTTGTTAAAAGATACTCGTATGTCAAGGAAGATGTGCTGAAGGCCGTCAGGACATACCGGGAGGAAATCGAACAGGGGATATTCCCTTCAGAGGAGCAGAGTTTTAAGTAGAACAAATCCCTGCACCCGCCTCAAATGACCTTGCAGAAGTCTGATCACGCTTCATGGACATTTACAGCCCCATGTTCTGTCAGTCATGAATATCACCTGAATTGGTTGTAAAACAATCCGATTTGAATATAAAATATTACGCAGAGGGGTTAAGTATGTATTTTAATATACCGGGAAGATAATAAATGGCAAAACTGAAAATCCTCATAGTTGAAGATGAATGGATAATTGCTAATGACCTCAAGAGCAGCCTGATCAACCTGGGCTATATCGTCCCGTCAATTGCCGCCACCGGTACCGAAGCGATCGAATATATAAAATCGAAGAGAGTCAATCTGGTGCTTATGGACATTGTACTTCAGGGTGAAATGGACGGCATAGAAACTGCGAAAGAGATAATCTCCACATATGAAATACCAGTCATATACCTGACCGCATACACGGATGAAGCGATACTTAAACAGGCAAAAAAATCAGGAGCATACGGGTATTTAGTCAAGCCGTTCAAAGACAGGGAGATGCAGGCAACTATAGAACTGGCCCTGTACAAGCATGAAATGGAAAAAAAGCTCAAGGCGAGCGAGGCGAGGCTTTATACGACACTTGTAAGTATCAATGATGCGGTGATATCTACCGACGATACGGGACTGATAATA
>JBFLYJ010000298.1:0-4494 GCA_040756635.1 Nitrospirota bacterium | reverse complement strand
GAGCTGCTAAAGATTTTTGTGTCCCCGCCGGAGAGATCTAATTGCCTTTTGATATACGAAACTCTTCACCTTCTTCTTTTTTGACTAATTTGAAAAAATCACAAACAAGACAGGAAACCAGATTCCGCGCAGGGGTCCTCTTGACCTTTAAGCCTAACGTACCTGCAATGGCCCAGCATATCCTGCCTCCGTTTGTACCTTCATTTAAACCATTAGCAGACTCATCCGTTGTTGTCGGGCATATCCCCATTTTACCGGCATTAATCCCGCCGGGCTCTCTGCCGCATTTATTATATTCCCAGCAGTTTTGTTTGCTTGGCATGTGTCATCCTCCTGTAAGGTTTCGTTATACCGATAATTCCGTGGTGTCTGATCACGTCCTGTCTCGATTTACCGGGAATCCTTAATTGTTTTCGCAATCACTTTCTAGCAATATGTCACTAAAGGATTTTCCGGCTTTTTCCACGTCAAGCTCTGTTTTCACAAGATTTCTCCCGGAGTTTTTTGCCATATAGAGGGACACGTCGGCCCTTTCAAACACGGACAGGGGATTGTCTCCTTTTTTGAAGGAACTGACCCCTATGCTTATTGTGACAGGGACTTCTTTCCCTTTAAATGTAAAACTTGTATTATCTATAAATGAGCGGATCTCTTCCGCAACTTTTCTTGCCTCCTCAAGCATTGTATGGGGCAGTATGCAGACAAACTCTTCTCCCCCATACCTTGCTATGAAGTCATTCTTCCTTAACTTGTTCTTGAAAATCTGGGCGACTTTTTTTAGTGTGAGGTCGCCTATGTGATGACCGAAGTTATCATTGACCTTCTTGAAGATATCTATGTCGCACACAAGCATGGAAGCGGGGACATCGTAACGCGCCAGGTCGGCAAGTGTTTCATCGATCTTCTTGTTATAAGACTTCCGGTTGTATAGCCCTGTGAGGCTGTCGCAGAGAGACTCGATCTCGGCTTCCTGTGATCTCTTCCTCATGGCTTCCGCTTCATCTTTTATTTCCATCATTTTCCGGGTCATTTCTTTGAGAGCTTTTTCTGTCGCTTCCAGTTTCAACAGGTCTTGCTTCTTCTTCATTTCCATATGGTAATTGATAGTTTCTATCTTGCTGAGGACTATGCTTTTGATTTTGTCCATGTCACAGGAAGCATCAAAACTCTGTTTCATCTCTATCATATTGGAAGATATGCTCTTCTCAAAGGCTCTGTCCTCCTTATACTTTCCGTGGGCGGAAGATAAGTCGTGAAGAAGCTGCGTTTCGATCTCTGACAGATAATTCATGGTTTTTTGTAATAAATCCTCAAGTCCATCGGTCCGATCAGATATGGAGGAAATATAATTTTTCACACTATTAATCCCTGAATCAAACATGTCGGAAGTACCTTCTGCAATGGTGTTGTGATTATTCAAGACGCCGGACCTCTCAGTCTTGTAAGAGTCCGCGATTTTCGACAGTTTGTCCAGAATATTGATAATGTGTGCCTTTGCGTGCTCCCCCATATTTTCTCTGTCGATCTTCCCATAAGTATAATCATTAAGAATCTTCTTGACCGTAGACTTAATAATCATCTTTTCAGCGATAAGCTTGCTGCTTATCTGGTGCTTATTTTCATGATGCAGTTCCTTGAGAATGCTGAGGACCTCATCCGCCAGAACGTAAACTTTCTCCTGGAAAGATGTAACTTGCTTTTTGTCATGAATTAGTGTGTGATTTATTGCTTGATCCAAAACATATCCTCCATGGGGCGAATTGGGAATGAAATACAAAATAAACAGGTGAGCTTATCAACTCAGATTTGATAATGACTATTTATTTCCTTTCTTGTAGGGCAGTTGCAAAAGAAAGCATATCCATAAGAATACATGTATTCGCAGGTAATGCTTTTAATTGGTTTAATGCGAAGCAGTTCATGTCCCACGATAAATTCTACTTTGCAGAGACAGTCAAGGCTGCCGGTTAAACAGGAAAACCCGTTTTTGCATTTAACGGTCTTCTTTAAAATATCTTCACCTACGCTTATTTTCTTCTTCAATACGCTATTTACCACATTCCTCTATGAGAATTAAATCACTTTGAATTATGTCGTCGGTTTTCTTCCCTCGAATAAAAACCACAAAAGATGTTATAACATGTGAAGTTTACTAAAAAGAAGGATTGAAAATGGGTTAGTTAGGGGTGAATTACAATACCCATATAACTATAATGAAAGAAGCTTTGTTCTTAAATTAATGTTCTTGCCTTGAATTCCGAGTTTCTTTCTTATGTTTTTGCGGTGGGTTTTGATCGTATCCGGAGAAATGTGCAAAACTTCCATTATGTCTTTGTCTTTTTTTCCGTCTTTTATCAGGTCTGCGATTTGAATTTCTTTGGGAGTAAAGTCTAAATACCTGGAAGATAATTTGTGTGCAAAGGGAGAGATCATCTCTTTTAAATTCGATTCAATGATATTCAAATAAGTGAGTTCCTCTGAAGTGGCACGGTTTCTTTTAAGTTTTGTTAAGTACGGGATGACCAAGTGTTTCATATTGGAGAGGATGTTCTTTTCAAAGGCCTTAGTGTCGTTCTCACGTTGTTTAAGCAGGACCTTTAAAGCGATATTGCTTTCCTGAAGTTCCTTTGAATGATCTCTCAGCTGGTTTTCCGCCTTCCGCAATTTTTGAACTGTCTTCCTGCGCTCGGTAATGTCACGCGCGACGCCAACCGTGCCTACAACCTTCCCGTGTCCGTCCAGTATCGGCGACTTTATGGTTTCCAGCCAGACGGTCTTGTTTTCATTATTAACTATTTTGTCTTCAAAGATCTTCTGGATTTTATTTTCCATTATCTTTATATCGTCTTCACGATATTTAATGGCTTTCTCATTTTCAAAACAGTTGTCATATGTCTGATTAATCAAGGATGCAGTTTCCATTCCCACTGCTTCGGCGAATGCCTTGTTGGCTGCGATGAATCTTGAATTTACATCCGAAAGCCAGGCCATATCAGGGATATTATTGATGAATGAGTTTAGTTCCAGATTCTTCTGCTTTAAGGCTTCCTCTATGTTCCTGCGCTCATGGATTTCTATCCTAAGCAGCTCTATAACGGATTCCAGTTCGGCCGTGCGCTCCTTCACTTTGGCTTTCAATGCTTCCCTGGCATCCTGTATGTCCATTTCCGCTTTTTTACGCTCGGTAATGTCACGGAAAATACTCCGTATCGATGCCGGTTTGCCGCCTTCGAACTTGCAGTTTAAACTGCCCTCAACAATAACGCACTTACCGTCCTTCGAAACAAATACTGTCTCAATCCTGTCGATTTTCTCACCGATCATTACAGACTCAAGAAGACTTCTGTAATGGGCGCGGTGGTCGGGATGCAAAATGCTGAATATTGAAAAAGATCCGACCTCTTCCATGCTGTATCCCAGGGCCTTCTCCCAGGTTGTGTTCACATATTTGAAGCGGCCGTCCGGCAGTACACTTTGTATAAGGTCATTTGCGTTTTCAAAAAGATCACGATATCTCATCTCGCTTTCCCTGAGCGCCTCTTCGGCTTTCGCGGTCTGGATCACATGAGCGGCAGCGTTGGCGATACCTTCAAGAAGCACATTGGAAGCAGATATGGGATGTTTGCTGAACAGCGCAAGCACACCGACAGGCTGCCTGTCTTCGGAAACGAGCCTGTAACCTGCAAAGGAGCGCAGGCCGGTCCTTACGGCCCAATCGTGATCGTGCACGTTAGGATCATTGGTCACATCATTAGTTATAAAGCTGGTCATTTCCCCTGATGCGATATGCCCGATCTTGTAACATCCAAACGGCACCCGACGGTGAACTTCACCGTCAATATGAGTATATCGCCCGGAACTCGCGATCAGATGAAGACATTTGTCTCTGGAGCGGCAGACATGTGGTCCATCCTGAACATGTGAGTGGAAACATCCGTAATCGCATAAATCTCCAGGCCTCGAGACCCATATGCGGGCGAAATCCGCATCGAAAATATCGACTATTCCGTCTGTAATGCGTTTCAGCTTATCATCAATAATACCGGGACTTATAAGGTCTTCCATTAACCGGTTTATTAGTTGTATCCGGTATTCAATCTTTTTGCGTTCCGTTATGTCGGTGTGGACCGCCAAATAAACCTTCCCGTGATGATCGTGATCAAACACAGTAACACTTGCGTAAGACCAAAAGTTCGTTCCGTCTTTTCTTGCATTTTTGATCTCACCCTCCCATGTACTGTTCACGTTCAGGGCATCGATAATCTCATTTGCTGTAGTCAGGTGACCTTTCCCGGCAGGAGAATTAACAACAGAGATGTGTTTTTCCATCAGCTCATTATGAGCGTAGCCGAACATCTTATCAAATTTAGGGTTGGTGTATACAATTAGATGGTCTGAAGCCCTGACAAGATTCACTCCTTCGCACATGTTTGCAACTATTTCACTATGGAGGCGCATTTCAATTTCAGCCTTCCATCGACTGGTGATGTCCTT
>JBFLYJ010000297.1:0-4534 GCA_040756635.1 Nitrospirota bacterium | reverse complement strand
GGGTTTCGATCTTTCCTATGAATATGAAAAAGACAAGCGAAGCGGCCCCTACATCGAGAGGAACAACAATACAACCACATTCTCCGAAAGACTGGATATTCAGACCGACGGATGGGTTTACCATCCGGCCCTTGTAGAATTTGATATCACCCTCTCTCCGGAGTGGGAGCAGATCACCGAACAGGGCGAAGACACGGACAAGAACGAGTCGAGGACCTTTCTTCAGGGATATGACGCTCAATTCGTATTCCTCCAGTACAAACCGTACACGATTACGCTGTTCGGCAACAAGAGACTGTCGACGCTCAACAGCAACTTCGCCCAGAGGTCAAAAATAGAATCGGACACCTACGGAGCGCGGCTGAACCTTAAATACGAGGTCCTGCCCACGGTGCTTAACTATACTCACTTTGAAAGCGAGCAGAGCGGATTTGTCGACTCTACCACTACAAAGGATGAAGTTAGGCTGAATATGAGGTATGACAAAAATCTGGGCAGTACGAGAATCGATATGGTTTATTCCGATGTGCTTGACTCGGCAAGACTTTCGGAGCTGAGTCTCCTGTCCAAGGAAGCATCAGTGCAGAACGTCTACAGTTTCCCTTTTGGGGCGAGAGCGACGCTTACTTCGTCCGCAGGATACAGAGACAGGGAGAGCAATATGTATCTGGAAAGAGGGATGAATTGGTACGAAAACCTGATATGGACCCATAAAAGGAATCTGTCCACGAACTACAATCTGCAGTATGAGTCATATGACCTTGAAGACAGCAAGCGGAGGGAATATCAGGCCTTCGACTTCCAGCTCAACCACCTTTTGTACGAAAACCTCACAACCTCAGTCCACGCGGACACTTCAAAGAACCATAATGAGAGCGGACAGGAAGTATCATACAGGACCGGGCTGGACTGGGGTTACACGAGGAAAATATCCGGGGGCTCCATAAACGCCAGTATGGGCCATTCATATATGATCGTTGATAAAAAGCCGAATCTGAATTCCTCCATGTCCGAAGTTCGCGGAGAAGTAAAATCACTTAGCGGGAATACCGTTGTTTTTCTGGAGAACAGAAATGTGGAGACCGCGTCGGTCCGGGTGATTGAAAAGAAACCGGACGGATCAAGAGGACAGACTTATATAGAAAATACTGATTATGTAATTACGGTCATCGGGGATTCAACAGGTATCAGCCGCAAGACAGGCACAACAATAATACCTGACGGCGCAGAGGTATTCCTGGACTATGAATATATCAGTGAACCTCCCTTTGACTACGGCGTATTTGAGGGAACATACGGCATGTCGCTGAACCTCTGGAATTCCGTGAAGCTTAATTACCGTTTAATAAGGTCGAAGCAGAAGTTTCTCCGGGGCGTAAAACCGGAAACGCTCAGACGCTACAATAACGAATTCATCGGCATGGAATACAAGTGGAAGTGGAGCACAACGAGCGTAGAATATAACGACGTGTCATCCACTGAAAGACCGACTGAAGGGTGGAAGGTGACCGAGCTTCTGCTTTTCAGGCCCACCGATAAAATTTACCTTACTTTATCGGCCGGGGGCGGAGTGACCCGGTTCAAGAACCTTGGCAGTGACAACGACACCGAGAAGTTTCAGCAGTACAGGGCCAGCTATCAAATGATGCTGTCCCAGCGGCAGCGCCTTGAAATAGAAAACTTCCTAAACAGGACGTCCGGGGTCATAAACAAAACACAGGAAGCCGGTTTTTCGTCAATATACGAATGGGGCTACAATATTTATAAGGGACAAATCAAGTACACGATTGCGAATGAAAAGAACATGACATCAAGAGAAACCTTTATAAATCATTTTTTTATAGTTAAAATAGTAAGGGAACTTTTTTAAGGGAAATGCATCAGGGAAGAACCTTAATACTTATGGCTGATCATATCAGATGAACATGAAATATCATAGAATTTTCTTGTACGTGGCTATTTTTTTCTTTATCTGTACCGTCTCATGCTTCAAACAAATCGTTGAGACAAGGGGCCCGGTCCCCGATATAATCTGGCCCAAACCTCCTGATGTTCCGAGGATACATCTGCTCAATTCAATTTCCCGGCCTGAAGACATTAACGTCCGTGAGGAAAGACTCTCAGGGTTCATACGTTTTTTAAAAGGTGAGCCTAATAAGTTCATAGTCAATCCTTACGGCCTGACAACGGACCGCGAAGGCCGTCTTTTTGTCGTAGACAACTTTCACAGACTCGTCCACGTCTTCAATGAAGCCACCGGTGTTTACTATACTTTCCCGGATGATAAAACTTCCCTGATATCACCTATAGGGATAGCCATCGACGACAAAGGCAATATATACGTATCGGATTCAAAAGACGCTGTAGTAAAGATATTCCGCAGCGAGGGCAAAAAATACGCCGGGGAAATTGGACGGGGCCTGCTGTACAGACCTACCGGCATAGCTTTTAACGCAGCGACTAACGAACTGCTTGTCCTGGATACCCAGAATTCCGAGATAGTAAGATACGATGCCTCGAGTTATAAGGTTAAAGGGATTATAGGCAGGGAAGGAAATATACTGGGGCATTTTTACAAACCCACGAACATAGCCGTGACCGGAGACGGGAAACTCATTGTGTCCGATTCACTTAATTTCAGGATACAGGTCCTCTCTCCTGAAGGAGAATTCATATACGCTTTCGGCAAGGCCGGCGACGGTCCGGGCTATTTCTCCAGACCGCGGGGGGTCGCATCCGACAGCGACGGAAACATTTATGTAGTCGACGCCCTTTTTGATAATGTACAGATCTTCGACAATCAGGGGCGGCTGCTGATGGTCTTCGGCAATCCCGGAAACGGCTACGGAGAATTCTGGCTCCCTTCCGGGATATTTATAGATTCCAGGGACAGAATTTATGTTTCGGACTCATATAACCACCGGGTGCAGATATTCCAATATATCAAAGGAGACGATTTTATTAAATAGAAAGAGGGAAGAGCATGATCACTGACGCTCTTCACACGGGGATTTTACATGGCAGACCTTAAGACAAATAAATCTATGCATAAATTCTTCCATGTCTGGGTAGCGCTGTTGATAACAGGGTCGGTCACGCTGTTCATATCAGCAACAGCGGTGCTCGCGCAGGGGCCGATGACGGGCATTCAGAGCACGAAACATAATCTGTCGGTAAGCGGACCGGGCACCATTAAGTCAACGACCGAGGACCAAATCTGCATCTTCTGCCACGCCCCTCACAGGGCGCGGAGAGACATCCCTTATCTCTGGAGCCGCGCAGACTCTACGGTCAACTACATACCCTACCAGAGCAGTACCATGTATGCGGTCGTAGGACAGCCCACCGGGGCGTCCAAACTCTGCCTGAGCTGTCATGACGGCACTATCGCGCTTGGGGCGCTTGTGTCTGAATACTATGAAATCCCGTTCGCGGGCGGGATCCGGTTCCTGCCGGAGGGCCCTTCAAAGCTTGGGACAGACCTTTCCGATGATCATCCGGTATCATTTGTTTATGACAGCAATCTTGCCGGCCAGAACAGGGAACTCGTGGACCCCCTTTCCCTGCCGCAGGAAATAAAACTTGATGACAATCACGAGCTGCAGTGCACGTCCTGCCACGATCCTCACAATGATGCAAACGGGAAATTTCTGCTGATGCCGAATATATATTCGAACCTCTGCACCGCCTGCCACCGGAAAGACGGGTGGAACTCCTCCTCGCATTCCCTGTCAAATTCCATATGGAACGGGGCCGGTTCCGATCCATGGTCTCATACGTCATACACCACTGTCACCGAGAACGGCTGCGAGAACTGCCATAAACCACATACGGCGGGAGGGCACCAGAGGCTCCTGAATTTCGCTTATGAAGAAGACAACTGCCTTGTCTGTCACAACGGAAACGTGGCTGCAAAAAATATCGAACAGGAGTTGATGAAGACATACAGGCATTCCGTCCAGAATTACGCCGGCATTCATGACCCTGCGGAAAACTATTCTCTCGGCGGGGTGCCCAAGCATGTCGAATGTTCAGACTGTCACAATGCCCACTGGGCCAATGGGAATGCATCATCAGGCGCGCCTCAGGTCTCTGGCGCGAATGCGGGGGTAAGCGGTATCAGTTTCTCGGGCGCGGAAGTGGCCCCCGCTTCCTATATGTACGAAATATGTTTCAAGTGCCACGGCGACAACAATGTTATTTCTACCTTCCATATAGACAGACAGATACAGCAGCTGAATACGAGACTTGAATTTGATGTAACCAACCCGTCTTATCATCCAGTGGAGGCAGCAGGTGTGAACCCGAATGTACCAAGCCTTCTGCCGCCGTTTACCACATCAAGCGTTATATACTGCACTGACTGCCATAACAACGATGACTCAGGCGGTGCCAGGGGGCCCCATGGCTCGATGAACCGCTTTCTGCTCGAACAGAACTACTCGACACAGGACCTGCCGCAGGAGAGCACTTATAACTACGCTCTGTGTTACAAATGTCATGACAGAAACAGTATTCTCAGTGATGCCAGCTT
>JBFLYJ010000296.1:0-4558 GCA_040756635.1 Nitrospirota bacterium | reverse complement strand
GCCGCCCGCTGTGCGTCAGCCCCTCTTGTGTTCAAAGAGAAGGTGTCTTCTGCGGAGAGCGCGGCACCCGGTTATGGTGAACCGGCAAAAGAGGAAAAGGAAAAAGGCAGTGTCAGCATCCGGGAGCTTTCCGTATCAGGCGGACTGGAGAAAAAGACGGCTGCCGCGATAATTCAGAAGCATCTTCAGGACATTCACAGATGTTATCTGAAGACCGGCAATCAGGGAGAGGCCGCAGTGGAATTTATAGTCGGTTCGGACGGAAGGGTGAAGAGCATAAAACTTGTCCCGGACAATAAGCGGAATGACGACACGTATAAGTGTTTTACGGACGGGATCATGAAATGGCGGTTCCCGGTCAGCGCGGGGATGAAGAACACGACCGTTACGGTAACCTTTTACTTTAACGCTGTATAAATCAGGAATCAGGAGAGCGGTCTTGCTATAAAACCTTTACAATGCGATGAGGTATTGAAACGCGGGGACGGCGACTTACAATGCCGTCCCCGTTCTATTTTCTGAATTTCCCTCCATCACCCGCCCCTCTCATTATCTCCTTAAACCTGTAGCAATCTCGTATATGATCATTCACCATGCCGGTTGCCTGCATATGCGCATACACAATGGTCGAGCCGACGAATTTAAAGCCCCTTTTCTTCAGGTCTTTGCTTATGAGGTCTGACAGTTCCGTCCTTGCGGGAAGTTCTTTAAGAGATCGGAACCCGTTATTGATCGTTTTACCGCCAGTAAAGCCCCAGATGTATTTATCGAAGGTCCCAAACTCTTTTCTTGTTTTTATAAATGCCTTGGCGTTCAGGACCGCGCTCTCGATCTTTAACCTGTTGCGGATGATCCCGCTGTCATTCATGAGGGAATTGATTTTCATCTCGTCATACCTTGCAACCTTGTTGAAATCAAAACCGTCAAATGCCTTACGGAAGTTTTCCCTTTTTCTGAGGACCGTGAGCCAGCTGAGTCCTGCCTGGAAACCTTCAAGGAGCAGAAACTCAAACAGCTTCCGGTCGTCATGCAGGGGCACGCCCCATTCCCTGTCATGATATTCAATGAGAAGCGGGTCTCCGGTAGGCCAGGAACATGTTTGTTTATCTTTTTTCATGTGTAATCACACCTGCCTAAGACAGGAACACGAAGAGGCTGAACGCCTTATAACACAATGAATCAGCATTTAAATTAAATATAAAAGATGAAAAATCAAAAATATAGAGAAGATGATAATTAATAATTGAGTTCCACATCTTTGATTTTTGATATTTGAATTTTTATCTATATTTCATGTTAATCCACTTCATCAAGCTTTACAAGGGTCCCCGGCTTTGAACCGTACCTGAAGACAGTTATCCCCTTGCAGCCCTTTTCGTACGCGAGCGTGAACGCGCGCGCGACATCGTCTCTTGTGGCCCTGTGTTTTAGGTTGATCGTCTTTGAGACCGCATTGTCCGTGTACCTCTGGAACACTGCCTGCATCTCCACGTGGTCTTCAGCCGGGATATCGTGTGAGGTCACGAAGAGCCGCTTTACATCTGACGGGATCTCTCTGAAACCCCTCAGGCTGCCTTTCAGACTGATTTTTCTGACAAGTTCAGGGCTGTAGAATCCCCGCTTTTTCGCAATTTCAATAAAATAAGGATGTATCTCGTAGAGTTCGGTGTCCAGCACGCGCCTTTTATAGGCAACCTCAAAGAGAGGCTCAATACCGCTTGAACAGCCTGCAATTAAAGAGAGCGTCCCGGTCGGGGCGATAGTCGTGGTAGTGGCGTTTCTCAGGCCGCCTTTTGAAATGATCTCACGCTTATCGTAGATAGAGCCTTTGAAATTCGGGAACATCCCCCGCTCCCTTGCGAGCTCACTGGACGCGTCCCTCGCCTTTTCTCGTATAAATCCCATCACCCTGCCTGCGAGATCAAATGCCTCCTGCGAGTTATATCTGATCCCGAGTTTAATAAGCATATCAGCCCACCCCATGACGCCGAGGCCGATCTTCCTGTTGCCTTGATGCATCTTTTTAACTTCCGGGATGGGGTATATATTCACATCGATGGCATCATCCAGAAACCTGAGGCCGAGCCGGACCAGATATTCCAGAAGGTCCCAGTCTACTTCAAAGGATGAAGCGGATTTAGTCGGTTCTTTACTTCTGACTTCTGACTTCTGACTTCTGACTTTTTTTACTGTCTTAGACAAATTGATAGAACCCAATATGCACGCTTCAAACGGCAGCAACGGCTGCTCGCCGCAGGGATTCGTGCTCTCTATTTCACCGAGCAGGGGAGTGGGGTTGTCCCTGTTTATCCTGTCGATGAAGATGAGCCCGGGGTCCCCTGTCTCCCATGCGCTCTCTACGATTTCATCAAAGACCGCCTTAGCCCTGAGACTTCCCACTGCGTGACTGTCTCTCGGGTTAAACAGCTTGTATTTTGAGTTCTTTCTGAGTGCCTTCATGAAAGCGTCGGTAACGGCGATCGAGATATTGAAGTTCAACAGTTCTTCCGCGTGGCGTTTTATCCTGATGAATTCGAGGATGTCCGGGTGGTCGATCTTCAATATGCCCATATTGGCGCCGCGTCTCGCGCCACCCTGTTTGATAACTTCTGTTGCGGTGTTGTAAATCCTCATGAACGACACAGGCCCGCTGGCTATGCCCCCGGTTGACTTAACGATGTCTGCCCTTGGTCTCAGATGCGAAAAGGAAAAGCCCGTGCCCCCTCCGCTCTGAAGTATCAGGGCCGCGTTCTTCAGGGAATCGAAGATGCTTGTCATCGAATCATTGACCGGCAATACGAAGCAGGCGGCGAGCTGTCCCAGCTCCTTGCCCGCGTTTATGAGGGTCGGAGTATTCGGCAGAAAAAGGAGAGAGGTCATGGCGTCGTAGAATTCCGCCTCCTGCTTCCTGACGTTTCCTCCGTATAACTTCTCCGCTGAGGCAACGGTACGGGCAACGCGTCTGAACATTTCCTCAGGGGTCTCTGTTATATTGCCATGTTCATCGCGGAGGAGGTATCTCGTCTTAAGGACGGTGAGGGCATTCGCGGTAAGCTTCATAAGAGAATTATAACAGATGAAACCTCTTCAGTTATGGCTTTTATACAGCCGGTTTGTCTTCTGTATTTAGTATTTAAAATAAGAAAATATCTCAAGATAAGTCTGTAATCTCCTTTCAGGCCATGTGATGATTATTCCTGACTGGCAATCCTCCCTCGTTTCTGTCCTTTAAAACCGTTTCATCCGTTGCAGCGGTTTCAACTGTTGCAATTGTTCAAAAAACAGGGGCAGAGCACCATGCCCAATTTTTCGTGACAAACCCTATTGGGAAGTTTATAATTTCTTATTCAGTTACGGGGTTTTCCAGTTTAACTTAATATAGATATCGATATGGCCTTGGGGATTTATAATGAACGCATCAGAAAAAGTATGGCAAGAATATCATTCAAGACTTCGAGCCTTTATTAAAAGCAAAATATCGGATGAGACCGCGGCCGATGACATTCTTCAGAACGTATTTCTGAAAATGCATAACGGATTGGCATCCCTTAAGGATGCGACCAAGCTGCAAAGTTGGCTCTACCAGATTGCGCGAAACGCCATCATCGATTATTTTCGTTTGCAAAAGCCGACGGTTGACATTCCCGAGTCGCTGACAGATTCCGGACTTGATTCCGGTGAAATAGCTGTTCAAGAGTTATCGGAATGTTTGCGGCCTATGATAGAGTTGCTGCCCGACATATATCGAGAAGCAGTAATTCTGTCGGAATTGCAAGGTTTGAAGCAGACTGAAGTTGCCCAGGTGCAGGGCACGTCTCTTTCCACAGCCAAATCACGGGTGCAGCGCGGGCGGGCCCTATTAAAAGAAATGCTGGCTGACTGCTGCCGACTCGAGTTTGACCACAAAGGGCGACTCTGTGACTATGAACGAAAAGGCAGATCATGTGATGCTTGTTGATCATTGGACTCCGTTGTGCGTCTTTTTTGATATTTCCCCGTCTATAGGGTGAGCAATGCTCATAAATTCTATAGAGGAGGTTCACATGAAGAAGCAAAAGAAAGACGAGATTCGAAGTGCGGTCAGGGAGAATTACGGCAAGGTTGCCGTATCAGGGGGGGCAGGGTGCGGTTGCTCGTCCTCATCGTGCTGTGGAACAGCCAGTGATGTAACGGCAGCCGACATCTCGCTTGGCCTTGGCTACTCCGGTGAAGATGTGGATGCTGTTCCGGAGGGAGCGAACATGGGGCTTGGATGCGGCAATCCGCAGGCTATCGCATTGATGCAGCCCGGCGAAACGGTGCTTGATCTGGGCAGCGGTGGAGGGTTCGACTGTTTTCTCGCGGCACGAGCCGTTGGAGACAGAGGATATGTTATTGGTGTTGACATGACGCCGGAGATGATTACCAAGTCCCGCCGGAATGCTGAGAATGCCGGGTTCGGCAACATCGATTTCCGACTTGGAGAGTTAGAACATCTTCCGCTTGCCGATGGAATTGTTGATGTCATTATTTCAAATTGTGTTATTAACCTTTCTCCCGAGAAGGAAAAGGTCTTCAG
>JBFLYJ010000295.1:0-4564 GCA_040756635.1 Nitrospirota bacterium | reverse complement strand
GGTTTGAACTGTTCCTTAAACCGTTTGAATAACTGAATTCAATCAGCCCTGCATCCATAAGCTCTTCGAGTTCTTTTTTATAATGCCGGGAAATATCTCTTTCGTAACGGTCCGAGAGGGTTTTCAGTGTCAGGCCCTCTGTTTTACGCAATCCCAGGAAAATCGCCTCTGACAGCGCCATGTCGCTGTTTATGGATTCCGAACCTTTGACGGCGTTTTTGTTTTTTGAAATAAGATCGAGATATTCGTCAAGATTGTCCGTATTATGAAATCTGCTCCCGGCAATGAACGAGTGGGCCCCTAGACCCACCCCATAATATTCACCTCTGTCCCAGTAGTTAATGTTGTGACTGCATGAATAACACGGCAGCGCGAAATTTGATATCTCATAATGTACGTACCCTTTGGATGTCAGGTAATCTATGGCATGCTCGTACATTTCGATGATCATATCCTCGGGGGGGAGGGTATTTCCACCCGGCTTTGCTCTCCGGCAGATCGTAACCCCCATGTCTCCCCCCTTAGATAAGGGGGGAATTAATGAGGGATTTTTCAGATATTCATACAACTCTGTTCTTTCTTCCACAGTCAGCTCATAAGTTGAAATGTGCTGCGGCCTGAGCGTTACAGCCTTATCAAGGGTCATTTTCCATCTCTCAAGGGTCTGCCCCGGTATTCCATAAATCAGGTCGATACCTATATTCTCAAAACCGGCATCTCTAGCAAGATGCACCACCTGTTCAGCTTCTTTACTTGTATGTATGCGGCCGAGAAATGAAAGCTCATCGTCATTGAAGGACTGAACACCGATGCTGATTCTGTTGATACCTCCCAAGCGGACCGCCTTCAATTTATCCATGTCAACAGTCCCGGGGTTGGCCTCGATCGTCAACTCACTACCTCCTTCAGTAAAGGGGGGGAAGGGGGGATTTATTAAGAAATCATGAGCAAACTCAAATCGATTGAAGATATATTTAATTAAATCTGTAAGAACTTCTGCGGAAAGCGCGGTCGGGGTCCCGCCGCCTATAAAGAGAGTGGAAAGCGGCTTACCGTCCGGAATACGTGAAATCTCTTTTTTCAGCGCCTCAATATAGGTCTTTGCCTTTTCAGGATCGTAAATGCCCGAGACGAAATCACAGTAAATGCATCGCTTTAAACAGAATGGAATATGCACGTAAAGAGAAGGTGACATGTGGTAATTTTAACAGAGTTGAAGATTTTACTGAATTACCGTACATTAAATGAACTTTAAAATATTTGTAACAGCTGTCCAGCGTCTTTTGTACTTGAAACCTGGACAGGTGTATTAAATTGTTTTCCTTATACAGCAGGGGAAAAGGACAGATGCTGACGGGTCTTGATGCACTTGAGAAAAAATGGCCGAAAAGGTTCAGAGTCGCCGGAGTGGGCCTGCTTGTACACCCAGCGTCTGTAAACAGAAAACTTGAGCACGCGTCCGACTGTTTGCTTAAATCCCGTAAGCTTCAGCTGAAGGCCCTCTTTGGTCCCCAGCACGGAATCAGGGGCGAGACCCAGGATAATATGATTGAATGGGAGGGGTTCAGGGACAGGAAGACGGGGCTGTCTGTATACAGTCTTTACGGTCAAACACGTAAACCAGTTCCTGCAATGCTCTCGGACATCGATGTAATGGTAATTGATATGCAGGACGTGGGCTCCCGGTATTACACATTCATCTGGACCATGGAGTTATGCATGCAGGCCTGTGCTGAGACCGGGAAATCGGTTGTTGTTCTTGACCGTCCGAACCCCCTTGGAGGTGTTCATACAGAAGGTCCTGTGCTCGATATGAACTTTACATCCTTTGTCGGGCAGCGTCCGATACCTGTGAGACACGGTATGACAATGGGTGAAATAGGCTGTTTTCTGAAAAATGAATTTTACTCCTCACTGGATTTCCACGTTATTCCTATGGAGGGATGGAAGAGAAAGATGTGGTTTGATGAAACGAACTTGCCATGGGTTTTGCCCTCGCCGAACATGCCGACACTTGATACGGCAATTGTGTATCCGGGTATGTGCCTGCTGGAAGGCACGAACCTGAGCGAGGGGAGAGGGACTACACGTCCGTTTGAGATATTCGGAGCTCCTTTCATAGATCCGGACGTTCTCGTTAAGAAACTTATGTCATTTAAACTCCCCGGGGTCGTTTTCAGACCGCTGTATTTCCAGCCCACCTTTCAGAAGCATGCTGGTGAACTTTGCGAGGGGGCGCAGATACATGTGACGGGCAGGAGCAAATTCAGGCCCTTCAAGACAGGTATCGCTATTATCAAGGCCGTCCATGATCTCTATCCTGATCACTTCGAATGGAAGCAGCCCCCGTATGAATACGTAACGGACAAACTCCCGATAGATATCCTTGCCGGGACAGACAGAATGAGAAGTGATATCGAAACAGGCGTATCGCTGGACAGGATGGAGGAGTGGTGGAAGGCACAGAGTCTGGAATTCAATAAAAAGGTCCGAAGGAAATATCTGCTTTATCAATGAACAGCATAAACGTTTTCATCCTTGCAGCCGGACTCGGGGAGAGACTTCGTCCGATTACAAATCATATCCCCAAACCCCTTATCCCGATATTGGGCAAACCTTGCATTGAATACGTCCTTGAACGGGTCTCTGCATTACCTGTTAACAAGATAGGAATAAATCTCCATTACAAGAAAGACATGATAGAGGAGTGGGTGAAAAAGTATTTTGATAACAGGAATAATCCCCCCTCTCCCCCCTTTGCTAAAGGGGGGGTAACTCCGCTTGCCCCTCTTAGTAGAGGGGAATCAAATCCCCCTTTGGAAAAGGGGGATAAAGGGGGATTTTCGTATAAGAAAATTGTCTTTTTTCCCGAAGAACAAATCCTCGGTACCGGCGGGGCACTCAAGAACGCAGAGGATTTTTTGAGGGAAGGGACCTTTCTCGTTCATAACTCCGACATCTTTACGGAAATTGATCTGACAAAACTCCTCGAATATCATCGATCATCAAATAACCTTGTGACCCTTGCTGTTCATGACTATCCGAAATTCAACAGTGTCATCGTTGATGAAAATGGATTCTTAAAAACAGTAGAGACAGGCTTAAAACCTGTCTCTACCGATTACAAACGCTGCGCCTTTACTGGTATCGCCGTGTACGAACCGGACTTCCTGAAGTTTCTTCCCCCTGGGAAGTCCAGCGTTGTCGATTCGTGGTTGAAGGCGGTGTCAGAAAGCAGGAAGATCGGGACGTTAAATATCGATAAGGGCGGGGATGAACCTCGCTCCTACTGGAGCGATATCGGGACTCCGGACGCATATGCCGCCGCAGTATTCTGGGAATTGAGGAGTCTGGGGGAGACTATATTCATTCATTCTTCCATTGAGACGTGTGCCGGTGCCGAAATTCAGGGCAATGTTGTAATTGGAAACGGGTGTAATGTGACTGCGTTGCAAGCAACGTCACTGCTAAGAAATTGTATTATTCTGCCTGAAACAAATGTAGGGGCGTCGCATGCAACACCCCTACAGAAAGAATCGCTATTTGAAAATTGCATCATCGGCCCTGAATTTATGATTGATCTGAACGAAAGAGAGATAGTTCCGTTTATTGGTGAAGACAAACAACTGATCGGCACGGGCGGCTCGGACAGGAAATATTACAGGATTAAAAAGGACGGCAGATCCAGGGTCTTCATGCAATGCAGGGAGGATGATCCGGACTATGAGAGGCACATTGAGTATACAAAGTTCTTTCTCGGACATTCGGTCCCTGTTCCGTACCTTTATGAAGCGGACAATGAAAAAAAGAGTGCCCTGCTGGAAGACGCCGGAGACATCTCCCTCTACAGCTGGCTAAAGTGCCCCCGTGACCCTGCGGACATAGAGGATATTTACCGGCAGGTCCTGGATATTATTTCCCTTATCCATACAGAAGTGACTGATGATGTATCGTCATGCGCAATGCTGAAAAACAGGACATTCGATTACGATCATTTCCGCTGGGAGACGGATTATTTTATCAAGAGGTTTGTGGAGGATGTGAGAAATATCAGTATCGGAAATCGCACCGCGCTCGACATGGAGCTGCACGATCTGGCCATGAAGGCGGATACCGCTCCTAAGGTCATCATCCACAGAGATTTTCAGTCACAGAATATTATGGTAATGAAGGGACCGAAACTGCGCCTTATCGATTACCAGGGCGCGAGGATGGGGCCGGCGGCATATGACATTGCTTCAATGTTATGGGACCCGTATTACAGATTTGAGGATAATATGAGGTGCAGGCTGCTGGACTATTATCTGGAGCGAATGGCGGATTATTATAAAGGACGCTTCGATGCTGATGCCTTTAACAGGGCACTCATCCTGTGCAGACTTCAGAGACACATGCAGGCGCTTGGCGCTTATGGCTTTCTGTCAGTTGTAAAAGGGAAGAAGTATTTTCGGAAGCATATCCCGGAAGCGCTGAGAGTACTCCGGGAGGACGTGGAATATGTCAGAGATGTTTGTCCTGAGTTGTACGGACTGATTGTGGATTTATAGTAACGCCGGCGCTTCCT
>JBFLYJ010000294.1:0-4571 GCA_040756635.1 Nitrospirota bacterium | reverse complement strand
ACAGTATGAAGGTTTAAAGCTTATGACCCGTGCAGCTGCATTAGATTGTTGATCCCGGGCGAGCGGACTTGCCTGATTTAAGCAACGATAAGGTGACCAGACCTTATCGGCCCGTTGTAAATGATGGTGGTCAGGCCTCGATATTTTATCCCTCTATTTTCGTAATCAGGCCTTTCAGCTCTTCTTTCACGTCCTGAGGTATATCGGGGCGCGCCATCCAGTCCAGAAACTTGTCCTTCAGAGAAGATAATATCAGGTGGCTGCTGATGCCTTTCTTGGTAGAATGGGATATCGGTTTGATGATTTTTGACAGGTCCAGGACAGGGATGTCCCCTGTATTGTTAAACGTATTAAAGAACCTCTCGATCTGGTCCTGCTGTTCCGGAAAGCGTCTGAAGAGAAAATTCTTGAAATTAAAATCATCCCTGGATTCGAGGAAATACTCGAATTTGTCCGTCCCTATATTCAGGTCCTTTGCGCAGGAAGGTATTACGTCCGAATGAGCGATATTCTTTTTCCTGCCGAGTTCCCTGGCAGCATCGGCCTGCGAGTACCGCTTCTGTACCACAAGCCTGTAGATTTCCAGAACATTTGATATTGAGCTGTTCATTTATTCAGAGTTACCGAAAAAACCAAGATCTTTTTATGGACCGTTCCGGGCTGCTGACTGGGGAATACGTCCATTTTTTGAATATTAGAGTATACCACATCAGAAGCATTGAGAAGTATCCCGGGAATCAAATCTCACGTCTTGAGTTCTTCCATAATACCGGGAGCCCGGGGCCGGGTGCGAAAATTGACTTTTTACGCCTATTAATACGAATGCCATGAGGTGAAGCTATGACGACATGAGTATCATTGTCATCTGGCGTCCCTCCATCTTGGGATGGGACTCTATCTTTGCGATATCAGCCAGTTCCACGGCCAGCCTGTTCAGGACCTCCGCCCCCAGTTCCTTATGGGTAAATTCCCGTCCTCTGAAACGCATCGTCACCTTGACCTTATTTCCGTGATCGATGAACTTCCGTGCATTGAGCTTCTTGAATTCATAATCATGGGTATCTATCGAAGGGCGCATCCTGATTTCCTTTAGTGTGACGGTCGTCTGCTGCTTTCTGGCCTTCCTGGCTTTCTTGCCCTGCTCAAATTTAAACTTCCGGTAGTCCATGATCTTGCATACCGGCGGCTCGGCCTGAGGGCTGATTTCCACAAGGTCCAGGTCGCGCTCTCTCGCTGTCCTCAATGCAGCTTCAATGTCCATTATACCGATCTGTCCTTCATCAGCAACAACCCTGATCTCTTTTGCCTTGATAAGTCTTATCTGGTTGTTGATGCGGGTCTTGTCGATGATCCTTCTGGGGGTTACTCTTCTCTGATTAGATATGATATGTCCTCCTTTAATAGTGTGTTCTTCGCCGGTCTCAGTTTACGCGTCCTGCGCAAAAGGACAGGCATGCATGTTATGTAGTGTAACATGTTTACACTATAAGACTGTCGTTACGCGTAATAGAGACCCAAGCGGCTGAAGCAGTTCTTTCCATCATTTTAATCTTCCATGCTTACCATCCGCCTCCGCCGCCTCCGCCGCCTCCTCCTCCGGATGAGCCGCCTCCCCCGCTGCCGGAACCTGAACCGGGCGCGCTGGAGGAAGAGGATATGGCCTCTGAAAGCGAATTCCCGAAAGATGAGGCGAAATCGCCGGTGCTCATCGGACTCAGCGAGCGGCCGGGATACCAGAGGGGCGTATATCCGCCTCCGGGTTTCGCCGCCGCTCTTTCAAGGACATCAGCGAACTGCTCCGACCACTGCTGCTCAACACCGAGGGCAAGCGCGTAGGGAAGATATTGCTCGAATAATACCGGGGTCTTTTCCGGCGGGGTCATGCGGTTCAGCCTTTCTTTTTCATGCGACGCTAGAAACCGTTTGAATCCTTCTATGGCATCAAGGAGTTTTCTGCCGGCGCGGGTCGGCGCCTTCAGCAGATGATAAAAAAGGATATTGATGCAGACGACAATACCGAAAAAGATGATCATGAAAACCGATGTGGCCTCAGCCATGGCGTAAAGGCCGAAGATTTCGCCCCCTATAAAAGGCAGTGAAAAAAACGTCAAAAAGAGAGCGCTCCCTGTATTGACGAATTTCCTTCTGGAACTGGAGAAGGCGTTTCTCCATCTCGAGATCACCTGGGCCAGCAAAGCAACTACACCCAGGCTCCATATCGACAGCCATACGCTCATGAAAGCGAACGTCGCTAATTCACCTTTGCTCTGTGCGGTCCAGAAGCCTGCGAAGGCGATAGTCACGATTGAGAGCAGCAGCCCGAAGAAGAAAAATTTCACGTTTGTCACGAAATAGACCTTTTCATAAGTCAGTTTGAGATAATCCTGCAGGGCTTGGCGGGCCCCCCGGATTTTAGAGTGGTTTGCCTGCTTAAGGGTCACGGACTTTTCAGCCCCGAAGAGTTTGTCAATTATCTTTCTTTCCTCAGGGGCGAGTGCCGGTTCGCCCTTGTCCGTCCTGCGGAGTGTGTACTCCCCTTCATCATCGCTGATCGTGACAACGCCCTTGACTGCCATATTTATGATGGAAGAAGCGAATATTCTGTTGTCATATCCCATAATCGAGATAAACCTCATAACCGCGGGAGACATTTCATCAGGCGGCGTATATCGGGCCGCGATGATTCCCGAATCAGGGTCTCTGCCTACCAGTGCCCAGATAATGATGTAGTAGATGATGACAAGAAAGAGGCCTAGTCCGCCGCCAAAAGTGCCCCGGTTGTCATTCAGCATAATGACCGTCTTCTCTTCCATGGTCGGTTCATACAGAATGCCCTTTGGCCAGGACAAGGCAATGGTGAGCCCTTCCCGCGGAGAAAGCGGCCTCGCAGCGGTAAAGGTCATTCTGCCTGAACCGTCAAGGGAACTTTCATAAGCCGTTTCAGTCGATCCCGCCGGACCGGTATAAGCAGCATGCTGAAGGACTCTCGCCCCATCGGGAAGGGTCACGGTCGCGGAGGCCCTGTCGATCGGGAAGATCCACCCGTTTCCGGTCACGTTCCAGTAGAGTTCGTCGTAATCAGTGAAATAACCGATCTGCCGGTTCGTTTTATAAGTGACCGTATAAACATACTCACCGGGCGGGATAAAGATGTCCTTCTTCCCGATATAAACGCGCGTTCCATTGCCAAAAGATTCGGTATGGTACGGTTCGGGGTTCCCATCCCTCTGAATTTTCAAAACATCGAACGATACCGTATAGTTGTTCCCGCGATTGTCCCTGTATCTCGTGGGGAAGTCCCGGAAGATGCCGCGTTTTATCTCCACCGCCTCTGTCTTTACTCGGATCGTCTCGGTAACGGTCATGGATGCGTCCTGATGCACGGTAATGTCGCTGTGAAAATCGAGTATGCGCTCATCGGCCTGAACAGAAAGACCGGTGGAGAAAAGGCAGATGACCGCGATAAAAAGGATGGCGTATATCTTCCGCATCAGTGGGGATTATAGCATCTCCGGCTGCTGTTTACCAAGCGGTTTTGGGAAGTTCCACCTGCCGGATATGTATGCACATTCAGAACCGATCGCTGTTAACCGCCAGCGGTGTTCTGATATACTTTTACTAGAACTTATCACAAAATCGATTTATATGATAATAATACTGATTGTCATTCCCCGACTTGATCGGGGAATCCAGTATTTTCGAGATAACCTGGATTCCCGCCTGCGCGGGAATGACGAAAGGGGCTTAATGAAAGAATATGATTTTGAGATAGGGTCCATTAAAAAAAATCCGATTAGACAGGTCGTGTAATGAGTTCATCGATGGACATACTGAAAAGATGGCTGATATCAAGTCTTTCCCTGTTCGCCGCCGCATGGCTTGTGCCGGGCATAAGGGCCGAAGGGAATACACTGGCCGTTTATTTCGGGATGGCTATAATACTTGGGCTCATCAACCTGACCGTCAAACCGATACTGACCCTCCTCTCCCTGCCTATAACCATACTCTCTCTCGGACTGTTCATGCTGGTAGTCAATGCGATCATGCTCTGGCTTGCCTCTGCCATAGCGGTCGGGCTGTTTAATATCGGGTTTTATGTTGACGGGTTCTGGCCCGCGTTCCTGGGCGCCCTTATTGTAAGCATCGCTTCGATGATCCTGTCATCTCTTTGGCCTGAATGACGGTGAAGCCGGAATAATCACTTTGCAGCTGCATTAGATTGTTGATACCAGACACGCGTCCATTCACTGATTTACGGATTTTACCGCGTGCATGAGCACCTCGTGAGTTCCCTTTAGCTGGAGCTTGATCTTGATATGCTCTATGTAGGTCTCAACGGTCTTTACGCTGAGGTTTAATTTTTCGGCTATCTCATGTTTTTTCAGCCCCTGCCCGAGGAGTTGATAGACTTCCAGCTCCCGATTGCTGAGGGCCTTGGTCGGATGACCGGAATCATCGAATTTGTCCCTGACAAGCCTCTGGAGGAGTTTCACATTCAGTTTATCGCTTACATATATTTCTCCGCCCAGGACCCTTCTGATCGCGGTCAGCAGCTCCATCGAAGACTCCTG
>JBFLYJ010000293.1:0-4572 GCA_040756635.1 Nitrospirota bacterium | reverse complement strand
CAAACAATACAGTGTCTGTCATCGATGCGTCCAATAACAGGGTACTCGAAACCATCGACACAGGAGCGTGGCCGACCGGGCTGGCGGTGGATGAAAATACGGGAAGGGTCTACGTCGTCAACTCTTATTATGACGACAGCAGTGTTTCAGTGATCGATATTATAACCGACAAGATCGTATCTAACATAAAAGTCGACCCCAGCCCCATGCATATTGCCATTAATGACACTGACGGGCTGGCATATGTAACTCATCCGGAAGGGAAGGAAAGGACATTATCGGTAATTAACCTCAGAAAAAATATATCGGGCGGAAAGATAAAAGTGGGCGCCGGGGCATTTCATCTGGTTATCGCAGTCAGCAAACTTTACGTAAGCAATTCGGAGGACAATTCCGTTTCAGTCATTGATATGGGAAACAATAAAGTCATTAATACGATAAAGATCGGCCGCAAGCCCCTGGGCCTGGCTGTCTGTCCTTTAAAAAAGAGAATTTTTGTCGCAAGCCCGAACGATGATTCCGTAATCGTTATCGATGCTGAAAGTGATAAGGTTACGGGCAGCATAAAGGTGGGCAGGGAACCGTGGTATATAGGGATCGATCCTGTCGGTCACAGGGCCTATGTAACCAACAGGGGAGACGGCACGGTTTCGGTTATCAACACTCTGAATAATAAAGTCGTGGAAACGGTCAAGGTCGGCAGACAGCCTCTTGGCGTCGCCGTTGCTCCTTCCATAAACAGGCTGTATGTTGTGAACCATGCGGACCACAGTGTTTCAGCGATTGATACGATCACGAACAGCGTGGTGGGTACGATCTGGGTCGGCGCCCCGCTGTACAGTCCGCATTCCGGATCGCTCTGGGGGATCGCCGTTTTCTGAACGGGGAGGCAGGGGTCACTCTTTAATCTGCATATACAAAATGCTGCCGGCAAGCCCGAATACCATGGGGCTGATCCACGGGGCGAGCCACGGTTTGAGAAATCCGGTATTCCCAAAAGATATACTCACTGAATAGAGCAGCCAGTACAGGACGCTTATAATCACACCCAGCCCGGCCGCCCTCATGCCGCCCCCCCATTTTGTGTTCAGCGCAAGGGAGATGCCGAAGAGGATCATTACGAAATTTATCGAGGGATAGGCGAGTTTTTCATAAAGCTGGATGATGTATCTGAGATTCTTGAAACCCGCTTTTTCCAGCCTCGTATAATAAGAATAAAGCTCCTTGAAGTTCATTTCTTCCGGCTTTTTAATCTCTTCCCTGAATATCTTGGGTTCCTCGATGGACGCCGACATCAGCTGCTCGTAATGAACTGTAGCGTTGCTGCTGAAATCAAAGACCGATACATTTTTCAGGTTCCAGAGGCCGTTCTCCCATACGGCTTCGTCAGCTTCCGTCCTTTTCTGAAGTCCGAAAGAAGGCCCGAACCTGAATATGCTCGTCTTTAAAATACGGTTTTCATTCTCGACAAATCCGCTGATCCTGATAAGGCTTCCATCAAGGCCTTTCATCCACAGGGCCCCTCTGCTCTGTATGATTTTGGGCGACTGTTTGAGAATATGCACTTTTCTTATATATGCCGCGGTTCTCGTGGCCTCAGGCACTACCGTTTCTCCGAGGACCAGTGATATGAAAGATATCAATACCCCCAGAAGCAAGAATGAGGAAAACAACCTTTTTGTGCTGGCGCCCGAGGCCTTGATGATCGTGGTCTCCCGCCATTTTGACGCCATGCCGACGGTAATGAGGATCGAGAACAGGGACGCAAAAGGCAATGCATAAAGGATGACCCTCGGCGCCTGCAGCAAAAGGTACTTTATAACAAACAAGAGCGGAGGTTTTTCGGCATAGAATTCCGATGCCTTGTCAAAGAACTCCGCGACTACGGACATGGCCGTGAAGATGACGAGGATGATTATAAAGAACTTGAGGAATTCTTTTAGGAAATATCGCCTGAAAATTTTCATGTGTGTTTGTTATGTCCTTAAAGCTTTCTGATAGGTTTGTCCTTATAGGCTATATAAACGAAAACCATCGTTAATCCGCCGAATATCAGATTCGGGCTCCAGCCTCCCCAGAACGGGGTGATCTCTCCGGACTTTGCGAGTCCCTCACCGAAAATCATAAGCACGTAGTAGAGTATCAGGATCACCAGGCTTAGTGAAAAACCTCCGAGACGCCCGATCTTTCCGATCTTGTTGGAGAGGGCCGGTCCGAGAAGACCGAAGATCAGGCACGCGAAAGGCAGGGCAAGCCTCCTGTGCAGTTCGATGGCCCAGTATGTGTTCTCTTTATTTGCCCTCCAGAGGTCAATTGTTTTTATCTCGTCCGGTTTTATTTTGTCCATGGTTTCTATGCCGGATTTCAGAACGAAATCATATTGTGAGAATGATATTTCCGAGGAACTCTTTTCATCGTATGTGTGAATAAGGCCGTTATTCATGCTCAGTTTGATCAGGCCCTCCGCCGGGTTCGCCCTTATCACTCCGCTTTCAGCTACAATCACCACAGGTTCCTCGATGGATTTGATACCCTCCTTATAAACAAAGATCCCCTTGAAGATGTCAGGAGAGGGGATCTCTTTTACATATATTACCGTGTCCTTGAATACGTCCGAAAATGTCTCTGCCTCGAAAGTCGTCGAGGCCTTCTTTACAATGGTCTCATACATGGTATGTTTGAAAGCGTACATACTGCGCGGCAGCAGGTAGAGACTTATAACGGCAAGGACAGCGAAGCAGAGCAGGGCAAGCATTACCGCAGCCCTGGATATTCCCCAGAAACTCATGCCGCCTGCCTTCAATACGATTATCTCGCTGTCGGTCGACATCCTTCCGTAGGTGAGGAAAATCGCGACCAGTATCGCCATAGGCAGGGAAAGCAGCAGAATGGACGGCTGCAGGTACACGAAGATCTTCGCTATGTCCGAAAAGTCCGCCCCCTTGCCCATAAAGATCCGCGTAAGCCTGACGAACTTTTCCATGAAAAGGATTATGGACATGGAAAAGACTATGACCAGCAGGCTTTTGGACATTTCCTGAAATATGGTTTTATGAAGTATCATGTGTATTACTGTACGCTGTCAGGTAAATTATGATGGATAATTATACCAGCTAATGTAATCAAAAGGTAGGTGATACGCTGACGGCATAAGACGTATGATTTAGCTTGCGAGGCCCTGTCAAACAGGTCACGGCAGGGCGGGATGTCCCGCCCCTTCATGAATATTGCAGCCTACAATATGGGCAGATACTTCTCGAGCTCATAAGGATGGATACGGGTCCTGTAATCGTTCCATTCGATCTTTTTGCTCATGATGAAATTATTGAATATATGGTCACCGAGGGCCCTGCGCACGACACCGCTCTTTTCGGCGGTGTCTATGGCCTGGATCAGGTTCCCCGGAAGTGATTCGATACCCAGTTCCTGCTTCTCTTCTTCAGTGAGATGATAGATGTCTTTTTCAATCGGTTCCGGC
Source organism: Nitrospirota bacterium (assembly GCA_040756635.1). GTDB lineage: Bacteria > Nitrospirota > Thermodesulfovibrionia > UBA6902 > UBA6902 > UBA6902. Next base: position 1,094 of record JBFLYJ010000293.1, on the reverse strand, counting down.
AGCTCGTAATTGTTTTCTATGCCTTCGAGTCCGGCCGCCAGCATTACAGAGAAAGCAAGATAAGGGTTACACGCAGGATCGGGCGAGCGGAGTTCTATCCTGGTGGCCTGCTCCTTCCCCGGTTTGTACAGGGGGACCCTCACGAGTGAAGAGCGGTTTCTCCTGGCCCACGCTATATAGACAGGAGCTTCATAGCCGGGGACGAGCCTCTTGTAGGAATTGACCCACTGATTGCAGAACGCGGTTATTTCGGGGGCGTGTTTCAGTATCCCAGCAATGTATTTCTTTGCGATATCGGAGAGGTAGTATTTGTCGTTCGCATCATAGAAGACGTTCCTCCCGTCCTTAAAGAGCGACTGGTGCGTGTGCATGCCGCTGCCGTTCTGCCCGAAAATAGGTTTTGGCATGAAGGTGGCATAGAAGCCGTATTTTGTCGCCACTTCCTTAACCACTATCCTGTAGGTCATGACATTGTCCGCCATTTCCAGGGCCTCCGCGTAGCGCAGGTCTATCTCATGCTGGGACGGGGCCACTTCATGGTGCGAATATTCGACCTTTATGCCCATGTCCTCGAGGGTAAGGACAGTTTCCCTGCGCAGGTCACTGGCAGCATCCAGCGTGGTCAGATCGAAATAGCCGCCTTCATCCAGGACTTCCGTTCCTTTGGAGTTCCTGAAATAGAAAAACTCAAGCTCCGGCCCGAGGTAAAAAGTATACCCGTGGTCTTTCAGCCGGTCCAGGTTCCTCTTTAACGCGTATCGCGGGTCCCCTTCATAAGGTGTCCCGTCGGGGTTTAATATGTCGCAGAACATGCGCGCCACCGCTTTTTCCTTTGGTCTCCAGGGAATGAGCTGAAACGTGGCCGGGTCCGGTTTAGCGACCATGTCGCTTTCATCTATACGAGCATAGCCCTTAATGGAGGAGCCGTCAAACCCCATGCCCTCGTCAAACGCGGTATCCAGTTCCTCAGTCGTCACGGAAAAACTCTTCAGCTGGCCAAGGATGTCCGTGAACCAGAAGCGTACGAATTTTACCTTATGCTCCTCTATCAGTTTCATGACGTCTTCTTTTGTCTTTGTCTTCTTTGCTGTCAT
>JBFLYJ010000292.1:0-4580 GCA_040756635.1 Nitrospirota bacterium | reverse complement strand
AACGCTTGCGGGTGAGTTTATTGACATGCGCAAGGGGAAGATCGGGGAAATGGACTATGTCTATCCTCTATTCGAAATCAAGGAAATCTATCTGTGGGAAGAACTAAAGGAAAGGGATTATTATTACTACTACCTGCCTCCTCCGTATCCGTACTGGTACTACGGACGCCAGCCTTATGATCCGCGGTGGTGGTATCATTAACAATAAATCTTATCCAGAATCTGCGACAGCTGTAATATTAAACTTACCGCTTTTTTTGAAGTTCAGTATCAACTCTACTTCATTCTCCATTCTGTCCTGAATTCCATATAACATGATATGCTGTGATCCTTTTTTTAAATACGTCGACCTGCCTGCCGGAATAACTATTTTCTCTGCAGGTACCATTTTCCCTTTAATTACATCATGAAGTCTGCATTTGACGGACGGCATGGTTTTTATAAGACATCCTGTCAGTTCATCATTTCCACTGCCGGTATTGTCAATTACTAAATATGCCGATGCCACACCTATCAGCGCACGGGATGCCACCAGTCTGGCCTCCTTGATATTTAAATCAGGTGGGCCTCCCAGGCTGCATGAAGATAAAATCAACACATGGACGGCTATCAATAAAAAAATGTTTATCCTGTTTGACATCATATTTAAAAATAAAGATTATACATACGGATGTGAATTAATATTACATAGGTTGTTAAATAACGGAACTTGTTCATCTTTAGATCTCTTTAAGACGACCGTTATCCATCTTCAACCACTTCCCTGCGTTTCTTGCCAGATCCAGATTGTGGGTGACCAGTATAAAAGTTATACCGCTATCCCTATTAATTCTTTTTAGCAGGTCCATTGTTTCCTTCTCGGTAATTTCATCAAGATCCCCTGTAGGCTCATCGGCGAGAATTACTTCGGGGTCGTTCATCAGTGCCCTCGCTATCGCGACACGCCTCTGCTGCCCGCCGCTTAGCTGAGAGGGATAAGCGTTTATTTTATACTGAAGACCGACCATCCATAGATATTTCTCTATCTTCTGCTCCACATTTCCATTTGTTCCAGCCTTGAAAATAGTAGGCAAAAGAAGATTTTCCCTGACTGTCAGAACAGGCAGCAGACTCGCAAACTGGAATATGTAGCCTATTTTTTCTGCTCTGTATTGTGAAAGCGCGTGCTCATCCAGGTTGTATATATCTCTTCCGTTAAAATATACATTCCCTGAAGTTACGCTCAATATCCCTCCTATTATTGAAAGTAATGTGGACTTGCCTGACCCTGAATGCCCTATTATTGATACAAACTCTCCCTTGTCAATATTAAACGATACACTGTCCACAGCCTTTATTATCAAATCACCCACTTTATATATCTTGCTCGCATCATTGACTTCGATATGCCGCATTCACGCCTCCTTTATTGCAGCATATGGGTCAAGCCGTTTCATCCTGATTATCGGCGAGAGAGCGCCAATTATGCATATGCCGGTACCTGCCAGGAATCCTAATAATCCGATTCGAAATTGTTCCACCGGCGACAATGATATTGATATATCCTTTAAAAGTCCGAATATTTTTGAAAGCTTAAGGGATAAAAATGTGCCTATTTCTATACCCAATAGACTTCCAACTGCTCCTATAATCATCACTTCGAGAATAAACATCATCATAATATGGGAACCTTTCGCCCCGATTGCTTTCATGATTGCCACTTCCCTGGATCGTTCATTGACTATGGCCGAAAATACAGTCCAGGCCAGAAATGCGGAAAGAACGGAGGCAAGAATTATTGTTATCAAAAAAACGCTGCTTACATCCTTAAATGTGGATATGATCCTCTTTCCCATACTGCTTCTTTCGACCGTATCAACTTCAAGTATGGCCCCCTCGATATTTCTGCTGACCGTATATGGATCATACCCGGGCTTTACCTTTACAAACACTAAAGATATATCGCCCCGTTTGACCCCTGCCTTGCCCCGGGATATAACATCATCTATATTCTCATCATTCATAAATATTGCATTATCAAATCCTGTCCCGGTCTTTTGAAGGACGCCCGCGATATTAAACTCGACTCCAAACAGGAGGCTCCTGCCGACATCAAGCAACCCGAGGTTTTCAAATGCCTCATTACCGATAATTACTTCTCCTTTTTCCAGTTTTCTTCCAAAAGATTCATTCAGCCAGGCATTTACCACAAAATCCGTCTCCTGGTTAAATACCACTACGGTTGTAGGAGGTATGTCACAGCAGAGACCCAGTATTGTTGTCAGATAAGTCTGATATGTTACTCTGCTGACCCCCTCAACTTCCCGGACCCTGTCCAGAATACTTCTGTCCATGTAAAATACTTTTATCTTTGTTTCGAGCAGCACCTCATCTGCAAACGATCTCGCTCCTGTCGGGACCACAAGCACATCCGCCCCAAGCCGGTTGGACGCCCTTTCCATCGCAGACTTTACACTGTATAAAAAAGACGTCCCGAATACCAGTATGGATACCAGAAGGGCGATAGCTGTGACGAGTACCGCCGTTCTGAACGGCTTTCTCTTGATGTTCCTCAATGCGATAGTCAGCAGGCTGAATTTCATTTCTTAAGTGCAAATTGCCGATTTCCGGGCAAGCGATGTTCTTAAATATCCAGTGAGAAGAAATTTATGGCCCAAGACAGGGCAACGAGGACCTCATTACTGAAGTTACCCGTTGCCCTGATAAAACTATTTCCAGTTGACATCTGCTCCGCAAAGGACCGCGCTCCACACAGGTTTACCCTCTTCAGCGGCATCAACATGACAGGAATAGCAGACTGAAGACGGTTTGCCGATTACCTTCCTGGCCTCCACATCATATAACAGCAGGGTACCATCCTTAATTTTTGTGTCACCGCCCTTTCCGTCAGGAACTGTCATATCCGACCTTAGAGTAAGGATCGCGTATTTACCATCCGGCGTAGGTATGGCATCGTGGTTTTCGCCTAGATTTATCATTTCTTCATCAAGGAGTTTCATATCATCACCTTTAAGAAGAAAAAACCTGTCCGCGCCTGACTGAAGAAGGTATTTCCCGTCCTGCGTAAAACGCTGTCTGAATGTTATCGTGTTTTCGGGAGAGCCGGTAATAGTATTTTTAGTTAAGATTTTCAGCTTACCCTCTTCAAGAGAAGGCAAATCAAGCAGTAACATATCTATCTGTCCCAGACGATTAGCAGGGGCGTCCGGCTTTATCCACTCTTCAGACTTGTTTACCGTCAGCACATATGTCTTCATGTCAGGTGAATTTGTACCATGAAGGAATTGATAGTTATTACGATATCCGATGCTATCAAAATAGACCGTACGTTTCAGATCAAGGGTCTTCTTGTCATAAATGCTTAAGTAGCCGTCATTCGTCATAGTCGCCGGCATATATGATGTAGCGGTCTGGCCTGACGAGCAATAGAGCGCCCCTGTCCATACAGCCCTGTCGGGAAGCTGATACTTCTTGTCTAGTATGACCGTCTCGGTAACCAGGTCTATCGTTCCGACATGTACGGTCTGCCCCTCGGACTTCTTGTCGGTCTTATAGGTAGACCAGTACATCCTGTTTCTGTCGGCCGCATCTATCCTGGTTTCATGCACCGGATGCGTATCCTTGTCACCTATAACCAGCCTGTCGAGTTCTTTTACCTTAATAGGTGTATCACTTGCTGGATCAATTTCTATATCCGCCTTTGCAAAATGACCTCCCATACCGGCTATATACACAGTCCCCTGGTATGTCTTCATATCATTATATTTTGCGACTGCTGTCGGCGTTCCCGAATTAAATGTAGTAAATGAAAGGTATACGGCAAATATTAGTAATATGCTTAGCAATATAAACGACATTTTTTTCATTGTATTCTCCTTCAGGTTAAGGGTTGATTAATGAAGGACTGAGCATTTATTAGTAGTTATCACCTCCCTGATTCACTTATCAATAACGGACCCAGAAAGAGATAAGGCATTTATAACCAGGAGGTTTAATTTCCCGAAATACATAAGGTCCCCTCCTATGTTAGAAATGAAAACCATTCTGGCACGGATAAGTATTACACTATTATTTGTGTTAGAAGCCGCTTACTAGTTTTACGAGATCCACTAAATATTAATTCACGCAATTTATGTACCATGTTTCATAAATTAACCTAATACAAATCTTTTATTTGCTTATTTGTGCATATCAGCATTTAAATCAATATAATCATGGAGTTATTGATTTGCGGAAAACAATCGAAATCCGTCTTGTGAATTTTAATGCAGAATTGAACGATTCAGGATGTTTAGAGTTGACGCATGTCACATATTTACAAGGTTACAAAACTGTGTCAAGTCACATTAATTCAACAGGAAGAAATATCAGGATGGTGCCTTTGAGTCTATCCAGATCGTAACAGGTCCGTCATTTATAAGTTCAATACTCATATGTGCACCGAAAATACCTTCGGCCACATCCAGACCATCTTTACGTAATAAGTCATTAAACTTTTCCCAGCATTCACGGGCCTTCTCCGGATCTGCGGACTGGTCAAACCCCGGGCGGTTACCCTTTTTTGTATTCGCATACAGCGT
>JBFLYJ010000291.1:0-4604 GCA_040756635.1 Nitrospirota bacterium | reverse complement strand
CTTATCAGTGCCCTTATCATTACTGCCTGCTGAATACGCAGGCAGATAAGTTACCGACAGCACAAGAGCAGCTATGATAACTGCAATAATCCTGCTCTTCATAAATATTTATAAACCTCTTTGATTGTATTTAACCCCAACATTTATTTAATAATGCCCAGGACCAAACTCCTATTAAATCAACCGAATAATCAGTAAATTTCCTACGGACAAACATTAATCATCTTTAATGTACTTATCGGGACTGCGGACGCAAACTTGAGTTTTGCCAAAAAAGATTGGAACATGTCTCAAAATTAAGTTTTCGGTTTTTGTCATACCCGTCCGATGTATCGGGATAAGTGGCATCCAGAAGGCCTAAAAATGCCGGCTCTGATCAAGTCGGAGAGTTACGATGAAGGCATTTATCAACGATATTCTTTTTTGAGATAGCTTCCAGCCATGTATGTGGAGTCGAGTGGAATGAGGAATAACTGATAAGATTTACTTCCAGAAATATCCGACGAGAATTATAAACATGATTCCCTTTGTCAGTTCCGTATAACCGGTGGTTCTGAGCTTTTCTTCTCTCATTAAAATCACAGATACCAGATTTTCTGTTAACGGCATAAGAATGATTGCCGGGACATCCATCAGATAATAAAAGACAATTGCGGCGATACAATAAAGTACCATGATCCATCTGTACTTCAATGTCTTTCTGGTCCTGACCCTTACCTTAAAAACACCGGCGCCGAAAAATAGTAATACGGCTGCATATAGCTTCAGTGACAATACGCCGCTTACGGTAAAGTAGGTGACAGGGGCTGCCAGCGTCAGCAGCGCAAATCCATTGTATTCGGTAAAAAGACTGTGTTCTTTGCCTCTGTACAACATTATTATATAGGTCAGGGCAAGAGGTGAGAACATGATAAAACTTCTTGCGCCATCGCGCAAAAAAGGTATCAGCAGCAAAAGGCCCGTGATGCTGAAAAAAAGAAACCACAACACATGTTCTTTATTATTACCCCTGGTCCTTAATGCTGATGCCAGCGGGTTTTTGGAATTTATAAGGAATGTCATCCCTAAAACCGTAAGCAGTGTTACCTCTGTGAAATCCCTTCCCGTTCCACAGGGACGAGTCAAGAGTCCGGCCGCAAGCGCGGCAAGCGATGAAGAAAAGAATACAGCCCAGGAACCCCACTCTTTTACTAGCGGAATCTTCATACTTTTACCTTAATGTAACTGAATACAGCGGCAGGACACCATGAGCAAAATCATAATGTCAGACGATTAGCGGATTGTATACCGGACAAAATCTGAGGCAGCATACTATTCAAAACATATTTCAATAAAGAAATTGCCGGCCTGCGTATTGAAAGGCACGATGATGATCGGGGCCTTTGATTTGTGGTGGATGATATGGTTCTTGCCCGAAACAACTGATGGTATGGCCATATCAAAACGGTACCCGTGCTCACTGAGAATTCTTTTTGCCCCTCCGGTGACCATATTCGTTATTTCTCCGACCATATCAGTCACGGTATCATCAATATGGACCACTTCTTCCCCTAACATGCGTTTCGTAATTTCAAGTATGACAGGTTCAGTAAAAGTAATCGCCAATGTTCCTTTTGCCTGCTCACTGGCCATTCCCATGATCCCGGTGACATCGCCTCTTGCGATTTCACTGGTCTTTATTGCCGGTCTGCCCGGTCTCGCTTCCAGCATTGCCATTGTATTGAGAACATTCAGAATCGACTCAAGAAACGGATTAATAAATTCAACATTCATGGAATTACCTCAATTTCATCGTTTACCGCTGCAAGAACATGGTCCGATGCCTTTAAAGGCATTTGTTTTATATAATATATCGATTATACAGACAACAATCTTTAGGAAGGCCCTCAAATAAATAATATTTTCTTATACAATATTATACGACCGCACAATAATATATATTCGGAACAGATAAAACAGTAACGACCCAAGATTCATATGCTGGAAAATATTGCATTGATTGCATCAATAATAAGCGCCCTGTCAGCTGTAACAACATCATTTCGCGCTATCGGCGTGTCAAAAGAATTTTCGCACCATCAGTCAGATGCCGTATTACGAACGAGCTGCCGCATTGCAGGCCTCCCTGCCGGACAACCTGTCCCGCAAAGGAGCAGTATGAAGCTGCACATAGCAGTGACCATAATCTGGTATCTGCTTTCTATTATATTTTCGGTCCCTTTTCTAATTCATAAAACCGAAAGTGGCAGCAGTAATTGGCTGTTCGTCTGGATAGCTGGATATCTGCTGCTCACTGTAATAATTTATTTCCTCTGGAAAAAGGCTTTACGGGGAAACTGATCATATTTATTTCATAAGCCCGCAGTTATAATTCTACGGATGTCCTTTCGAAACTTATGACTCATTATCAAGCTTATATCTTATCCTTAAAGATTTAAGCCTGAAAATAAAGATCGATCCGAAAGTAATCATCGATACGGCCCCAAGGATAACAGCTAAACGTATCCACGGCATACCCGCAGCCTCACGGATGGAGACAAGTCTGTACATGGTCACTATCCATTCAATCCCGCCGATAGCTAGCATTGCCTGAATCATTCTGGCAACCCAGCGGCGAGGCACAATAAGCAGTAAGAGACCGGTCAAGACTGTCACCGTCAGCGGAAGTGATCCGCCGCGGTAGAAGTGAGCTGTCATAAGCAGCAGACTGAAAAACACAGGTAACAGTTTGATAAAATTCATAATTACCTCTTAAATAATTATGTTGCTTACACAAACCAGATCATCTGTTATAATTTGTAAGCAGGGCTAATCGTAAATAATAATTACATATTATTTTATGGATTAAAATATTTCTTGACAGTCAGGCTTTACTAGGTTAAATTAAAAACACGAGTTGCGGTTCACCGGGCTGTTAAACCAAAGGATCAAGTAACTCAGTAAGGGAGCAGGAGACAGAGACTGTTGAGCAAGCCTACATCGCGGAGAGGAAGCCTGATGTCTCTGCCGAAGCTTCCACCAAAGACATAAAGCTTCCTGGTTTCCCGGATCCGGTGAACGCAACTCATTTTTTATCCTCTTAACTGTCCCCTGCGACTGTCCAGTACTTCCAATCATTGCTGTCCAAAATATTTCAGAGAGGGAAAGGCAGATGCGGAATAAATACAATGACGACACCACAAGTAAGAAATATTAATCTGCTAAATAGATTATCTGCATTTGCGCATTATAAACATAAAAAGACAAAAGCAGGTCCGAAATTTCAATATCCGTCGATTCATTGTGTTTATGAGGCATTGGCCTTTCTGGTATTTACTATCATACAGTTTTGACTTCCAATAATAAGAAAGGGGCACGGCGCGCCGTGCCCCTGCGACATTCTTTCGTACACTTGACTTACTTCTCGGTTATCTTCACCTTCATCTCTATCCGCTCATCAGGATTGTCCCGCCGGTCCCTTGGTTGGCTGACTATCTTATCGACTACATCAAGTCCGGAGACTACCTCCCCGAAGACTGTGTATTGCCTGTCCAGGTGTGGGGCGTCAGCGACACAGATGAAAAACTGCGACCCTGCGCTGTCAGGATGGCCGGACCGTGCCATCGACAATATTCCGCGTTTATGCGGCTTGTCATTAAATTCGGCTTTAAGCTTATATCCGGCATCACCCATACCGTGCCTGGATTTGTCATGATCTTTGGAATTGGGATCTCCCCCCTGTATCATGAATCCCGGGATTACACGATGGAATATGGTCCCGTCATAAAAACCCTTCTTGCCCAGCTCGATAAAATTATTAACATGATTCGGCGCCACGTCCGGGAAAAATTTAATTTCAATGTTTCCAAACTTTGTCTCGATAGTTGCCGCTGTTTCAGACATCTTTTTGATCTCCTCTTTTGTAAATTTCTTGCTTCTCACTTCCGAATGAGCTGAAACCGCAAATACAAGTACCAATATAAGCATCAGCCCCGACTTCACACTTCTCATAAAATCCTCCTTTGCGTAATTACGTGTCCATCAAGGAATAGATTATAACAGAATTGATCACCAGATACGACATCCGGTTTCCGGCATTCGCATTTATGATATAATTCCCACACACCCGATGAAACCGGAAAGCGCACCTAAAATGATATTCTCCGTGGCCGGCGGGAAAGGCGGTGTCGGCAAAAGCATTTTCTCCGTCGCATTGGGAACAAAACTCGCCATGGACGGCAGCAGCGTAGCGCTTGTGGACCTCGATTTAGGCGCGGCAAACCTGCACACATATCTCGGCATAATCAAAAAGACCCCGACCATCGCAGACTTCATTCTGAAAAAAGTCCCCTCACTTAAGGACATCCTCATCGAAACGTCTCAGGAGAACATGAAGGTCATAAGCGGCGCCGAGTTTGTGCCCGGCATGGCGAACCCGGCCCACTGGATGAAGCTAAAAATAATGCGCCACGTAAAGGCCCTTCCCGCAGACTACGTCATCATTGACCTCGGCGCCGGGGTGCATTTCAACACGCTGGATTTCTTCAGCATGTCGGACCGCGGGATCGTGGTGACCGCGCCCGAGCCCGGGGCGGTGATGAACGCTTACAGTTTTATCAAGGGCG